>JALZEL010000192.1 GCA_030862075.1 Actinomycetota bacterium
CCACGGATGCCGTTGGTTAGTGCCGCGCGGTTGTTCCCGAACCCTTCCCCTACGGCGTCCGCTAACCGGCCGCGAAGGCGCCACCGGTTTCGGCCACGGCTACTCCGTCACCGATGAAAGCCGTGGAATCCCCGGTTTCGGCTACGGCTACTCCGTCACCGATGAAAGCCGTGGAATCCCCGGTTTCGGCTACGGCTACTCCGTCACCGATGAAAGCCGTGGCGCCGAAATCGCCCGGCTCGTCGAAGACTACTGGCTCCACGAAGAACATCGGCTCCACGATGGGGCTCGGCTCCTCAAAGGCGATCGGCTCCGCGATGGGGCTCGGCTCCTCAAAGGCGATCGGGGCTTCGGGGACTATCGGAGCGGCGGGAACGACGGAGGTGGCAGGACCGATCGGCGACTGGTCGGCAGTGATGACGCCGGAGATCGGCACAACTTGCTCCGAGATCTCGCCGCCGACAAGAGGACCACCCCCGGCGGGAGCGGCTTCGAAGCTGGAGATCGACCCGGCGAAATCCGGCACGGCTGCGACTACTCCAGCCGTACCGCTGCTCACTTCCTCGTCACTCTCGTCCTCGTCACTCTCGTCCTCGTCATCTTCCGCATCGCTGGAAGCACTACCGCCGCCACCTCCCGCGTCGATCTCGCTGCCGGTGGAACCATCATCGGCGGCGTTCTCTTCCTGCTCGGCGGTGTCTTCCCCCGGTCCGAAGAGGGTCTGGCAGGCCAGCGGTACGAGCAGGACTAACAAGAGCAGGATGATGAGGGCAGCCAGGATCCTCCTTACCAAGAACACCCTTTGCCCGGGCCCCTGGCCTCCCTGCATCGGCTTCTTTCCTCCCTACCCCCCTCCCCTGGTCTCGGTAGGTCAAAGCTCCTCGCGTGCCCCTTTTTTGCACACTCGGGTCCGCTCGAAGATGCGCACGAATATACAAGACATCCCGGTCTCTGGCAATAGGCTGCGTCAAAGGTGCACAACGTAGCTCGCCATGCTCGGTCCGCGTACCACCACCGACGCGAAAGGGCCCCGCCGTAACGAGGCCCTCCTAGTAGCGGGGGCAGGATTTGAACCTGCGACCTTCGGGTTATGAGCCCGACGAGCTACCTGACTGCTCCACCCCGCGTCGTCGGTTCCGGTTATACCACCTCATCCCGGTTTGTAAAGCTCGCCGCCTCCGTGCTACCGTAGAGCAGGCATGGGGACTTTCCTTATTATCCTGGTACTCGCTAGCGCGTCCGTCGCCCTCGTCGCGGCGATCTCCGCCCTCCGGGCTGGCTTCAGGCTGCGCCGCACCCGTATAGAGCTGCAGACCTACTTCTCCGCCGAGGTTGTCCGGCTCGCCGAGCGCGCCACCGAGCTCGAAAAAAACCTCGCCACACTCGACGCCCGCGCCCAGACCCTACCCGTCCGGGTCTCGGAGCTCCAAGAAAACCTCGTCACCCTCGGCATCCTCACGAACGCCCTGACCACATCCCTCCGCCAGGCCCAAAAGATCCTCTCCTCCACCGGCTTCAAATCCTCGCTCGCCAAACCTTTGGCCGAGGCCGTCGGTAACCGCGCCCGGAGAAGCAGCGACCTGCGGGGCGAGGCTCCCTGACCTTGACACACCTTTACAGAAAAATTGATGGTGTCCATGGGCCGGAGCGCCCGTATACTTAGAGAATGGACGAGGTAGGAGAGCGGGAAGAGATCATGGTCTCCGAAGCCCTAGAGGATCCGGGAGAGGAGTGCGAGCTGTGCGAGACAGAGATGTTCGGCCTGCACTGCAAGCTCGTCTGCCCCAACTGCGGCTACCGCCGCGACTGCTCGGACCCGTAGGCGGTCGATGGGCCTCTAGTCCCCTGGCCCTCCTAAAATAAGACAGCAAGGGCTCTCTCGCACCAGCCACGGACTTCAGGATTCACCGCCAACTCTTCCCTGTCTTCGGGGCATACCAGCCGACCCTGTCTTCGCTGTAGTCCAGATGTATCTCGGTGAGCTTGGCGAAGTAGATCTGGTTTATGTGCTGGTGCCCCGGCCCTATGTTCTTGAGGTGCCCACCGGCAGGACAGGAGACTGTGTAGCAAGAGCATCGCCAGGGGTATAATGCCCGCCCTGAGAGGTGTACGGGACATTTAAGGAGGAAGATGGTCGAGGATAGCGCGACCGACGCGGGAGAATTGGAAGAGGTGCTCGAGAACCTGCGGGCGCTCTCCGGGGAGGTTACGACGGCGGCGGTGCTCTCCGGGAGTGGGAAGCTCAAAGCTTCGACGCTGCCACCCGGGGTGGACCGGAAGCGGTACGCTGCCATGCTCGGAGCTCTGGTTGGCCTCGCCCGCAGGGTCGCGCGGGAGAGTGGCGGGAGCTCTTTTACCCAGACCAGGATCAAGGAAGAAGGAGGCCACGTCCTCCTCGTCGGCCTGGAAGGAGGCGACATCCTGGCCGCGACGACCGGTCCCGACGCCCGGGTCGGCCTCGTCCTCTACGACATGCGCAACGTTCGCAGGGAGATCGAACGGATGCTCGGTTCCAGGGAAGGAGAGCAGAGATGAGGAAGGTTCTGGGCCCACTGTTTTTCTTGAGTATCGCGGCAGGCGCCGCTTACGCCCTCCGCTATTATCTGGAGGGCTCTGCGGGGGCAAAGAAGGGCGACGTGCAGGTAGTACTCGATACCGGCGCCACCGTCGATCCCGACCCCGCGGACGTCGAAGAGTTCGCCGACATCGCCCGCAAGGTTCTGGAGATCGGCGAACAGCAAGCCCGCTAGGTTTAGTTCTTTAGGCTAGCGCCAGCTCGGGCGAGAGGTTCCTGGCCTCGAGGATGCGACCAACGGCAAGCCCTATCTGGGAGTTGGGGGTGGATGCTCCGGCGGTGAGCCCAACTCTGACCGAGCCTTCGGGGAGCCATCCCTCCTCCTTGACCTCCTCGCGGGGATCCAAGGGGGTGCCGGAGGGTTTGTGCCGGATCATGTCTCCCTCTATGCAGTCCCCGCTGGCTACGTGGTAGCTACGAGGCACCTTCTCCGAGGCGATGATCGCCAAGTTGTTCGTATTCGAGGAGTTGTAGCCGCCGACGATGACGATAACGTCTAAAGGTTGCTCCAGGAGCCCGAAGAGAGCGTCCTGCCGATCCTGCGTCGCTGAGCAGATGGTGTCGAAGAGCTCGAAGTGCTCCTCCAGGTTCTCCTCGCCGTAGCGCTCTAACATGGCTTTACGAATCTCCTCGCCCACGGCCATGGTCTCGGTCATGAGCATCGTCGTCTGGTTGGCGACGCCTACGCGCACGAGGTCCCTCTCTGGGTCGAAGTCGGGGCTCATGCCGTGACCAAGCTTTTCTCTTAGCTCCCCGGCGCCGATCTTGCCCCGGATGAAGGCCGTGATGTACCCCGTCTCCTTCAAGCTGCGGACGATGAGGTACTTACCGTTGCCGCCGTCCTTTAGGGTTTGGGAGGCGGTGGCCTTCGTCTCCTCGTGGTAGTACTTGCCGTGGATAACGCTGGTGAAGCCTTTTTGCGCGTAGCAGGTGACGCGCTTCCACACCGAGAGGACCGAGCCGCAAGTGGTGTCCACGATGATGCACTCGCGCTCCCTGAGCTTGTTCACCCAATCAACGGGGGCGCCGAAGGCCGGCAAGAGGACCACGTCCTCGGGGCTCAAAGAATCGAACTTCTCGTCTGGGCGGCCGTTGAAGCCCTCCGAGAGGAACTCGACGCCCATCTCGCGCAGGCGGGCGTTCATGGAGGGGTTGTGGATCATATCCCCGGTTATGTAGATGCATCTCTCTGGGAACTTCTCGCGGGTCTGGAAGGCGTAGTCCACCGCCCTATCCACCCCGTAGCAGAAGCCGAACTCGTCGGCGAGCCTGATGGTGAGGCCGTCGGCCTCAAGAACGTTGCCGTTCGCTCGGATGCGGTCCACCACCTCCGAGCGGTAGTCGCGGTTGAGGAGGTGCTGGATGTTCTCCCGCATCTTAAAGCCCTTGCGGTAATACTTCTGGCCTTCCACAGAGAATTCGCCCCTCGTCGCTAAGATCTTCTGGCCCTCGGAGTTTAACGCATCTCGCCCCGCGCGTCGGGCGTGTTTTATACGGTATCTGGTGTACAATATTTCGCTATGGCATCGACGGTTATGCTCGCGGACGACGATCCTGTTCTCTTGGGAGACGCCGCGGACGCCCTGCGCGGGGCCGGCTTCAAAGTGGTGGAGGCCGCCGACGGCCAACGAGCCTTACAGGAGGCCTTGAGCCGAAAGGTAGACCTGATCGTCATGGACGCTTCCATGCCCGAGGTGAGCGGCGTGGAGGCCTGTCACTGCCTGAAGGCGATGCCCAAGACCCACAAGATCCCCGTCGTGCTCACGGCCGCCAAGAAGGACCCGGCCGCTCGTGCTTTGGGCCAGAGAACTCACGGCTCCGTGCGCGTCCTGCGCAAGCCCTTCTCCCCCGACGAGCTGGTCTCTATGGCCAGGGAGCTCGTCAGGCCCCGTTCCTTACTCTAGTTTCCTGGAACAAGAGCTCTACGTCTTCTCGAGCGGATAAACGGTTCACCGCGATGCGCTGTGTACTGGGCTAACCTGTTTTAGGCTTGTCTGTCCGTTCGAGACCAGAGATGGAGGTGCGTCGTGGCGAAGGTGCTTATCATCGGCGCAGGGATAGGCGGGCTCGCGGCGGCGATCACCCTGCGGCAGGTCGGCGTGGAGCCCATGGTGTTCGAACGGTCGGGCGAGATGCGGGAGATCGGGGCGGGCATCACCTTGGGGGCCAACGCGGTAAAGGCGCTGAAGAGACTTGGCGTCTTCGACGCGGTCCGCGCAGCGGGTGTGGCCGAGATCGGCGGTGAGATCCGCTCGTGGCGTGGCGAGAAGATCTTCGAGATCCCGACGGACGAATTGAGGGTGAGGTTCGGGGAGGCGAACCTCGCCGTCCACCGGGCGGATCTGCAAGGGGCGTTGCTGGCCGCCCTCACGGAAGGGACAGCGCGGTTGGGAGCAGAATGTGTCTGCTTCGTTCAAGACGGTGCGGGCGTGGTCGTGCGCCTCGCCGACGGACACGAGAAGCGGGGCGACACGCTCATCGGCGCGGACGGGATCAACTTCTCTGTCTGGGCACAACTGTTCGACCGGCGCGAGCCCCGTTATGCTGGGTACAGCGGCGGAGGGGGATCGCTGCCGCTCCCGGGCTCATACCGGGGGATGTGGGGCTCAACCTATGGGGCAGGGGTTCAGAGTTCGGCCTGGTGGGCATCGGACGAGGGAGCTTCTACTGGTTCCTCACCAAAAACGTGCCGGAGGGAGCAACCGAAAGCGCGGCCGGGCGCAAGGAAGAGGTCCTGGATCTCCACCGAGGCTGGTACGAGGTGGCGAGGGTGGCGGTGAGGACGACCGAGGAGTCGAAGATACTGCGCAACGACATCTACGACCGCGAGCCCCTGGAACGTTGGGGCGAGGGAAAGGCAACGCTCTTGGGGGACGCCGCCCATCCGATGACCCTGAACCTCGGCCAGGGCGTTTGCCAGGCCATAGAGGACGCCGTGGTGCTGGGGCGGTGCCTGAAAGACGGCGGCGACGTCGCCTCTTCGCTGCGGCTCTACGAGAGCCACCGGGTTCGCAGAACGGGCGCTATCGTGAAGCGATCGCGGTTCGCCGGGCGGGTCGTCCAGCTAGAGAACCCGCTGCTGTGCGTCTTGCGCGACGCGGTCGCGAGGAAGACCTCGGCTCGCATGCAACTCCGGCAGCTCGAAAAGGTCGTAAAGTACGAGGCGTGAATGGCCCAGAACGAGAACTAAGCCTGGACGAACTGCCCCGTCCGCCCCTCTACAGGTTGGTAGGCGAGGAGGGCCGCGACGTCTTTGCGGAAGCGGAGGTAGGCGGCGAGCCTTCCAAAAAGGTCGGCGTCCTCTTCGCCGGCGCAGAGCTCGCACGGGAGTTCTCCGCCAACGCTACGGAGCATGGAATGGGTACTTTAGCCGGGCTCGAGCCGCGGAAGCTAAAAGATTGGGGCGCCGTGGAGGTCTTCGCGGCGGCGGGGGAAGATTACGTGCTCGTGATCTCGGGCGAAGGAACCGGGCTTTTCCACGCGGGCGACGTCGTGCTCAGGGCCGCCGAGAAGGCGCAGGAGATCCCCTTCCCCCTCTACCTCATAAGCGACGAAAGGGGCAAGGCGCCCTTGATCTCCGTCGAAACCGACGAGGGAGAGGTGCTCGTCGCGGCGCTCTTCAGCACGCCCGAGAAGGCTGGCGCCTTCCGCGAGAAGGCCGCCCACCTCGACCTTCCCGACTCTTTGGGCACTATAGTAGACACGGACGGCCTGAGACGCCACGCTCTGGTAGCCCGGCAAGCCGGGGCCGACTACGCCGTGATAGACCCCGAAGAGGGTGCGACCGTGGCGATCCCGGTCGAGGAGCTGATTGGATGAAGCCGACGCTTAGCGTGGACTACGGGCTTTGCGAGTGCGGATGCGGCCAGAGAACGGCCGTAGCTCACGTTAACGATAGGTCCAAAGGATGGGTCAAAGGGAAGCCTTTGAGGTTCCGAAAGGGGCATGTTGTCCTGGAGAAAAGACAGAACAGAATCAGGGAGATCTTGGCTCACCATACTTTCATGCGGTACTCACGTGTTTAGTAACCAACCAACGTTAGCCTGCGATGTAGACTCGACCATATGGGACCTCACCGCCTGGGTGTGCGAGGCCGTCCTCGACGTAACCGGCGAGGAGCTCGACCCTGAGTCGTGCACCACCTGGACTCACGTTCTCGACGCCTACGGCGAGGAGGCGGCGGTGGAGGTCTACACTCGCGCCCTCTCACCCCATCGCGTTCGCGAGCGCGAGCCCTATCCGGGATCGGTAGAGGTTCTGCGCCGCCTGCAAGAGGAGCGGGGCATGGAGGTCCACTTCGTCACCCACAATTGGGACCCGGAGGCGATGAGACCGCACCTGAAGCCCTGGCTCCAGGTGCACTTCGGGCCGGGGATCAGGCTGACCGTCACCACCGAGGACAAGCTCGGCATCTTGCGCTCTTTGGGCGCCTTCGGCATGGTGGACGACCGTCCTGAGACCATCCGGCGTGTCGCAGATGCCGGACTTTGGGCCGCGACCATGATCCAACCTTGGAACCGCGAGTTCGTTGCCGGCCATCCGAAGATCTACGGCTTCGAGAGCTGGCACGAAGTGCCGGACCTACTGCCACCCTTGCCGGCCGTCACCGGGACAGGACCCCGTTGACGCGCCAGGCTCCCACGAAAGTTCGGGCGGTCCTCAAAAATCTTCCGACCCTCGAAACGGAACGCTTAATCCTGCGCAAAATGACCCTCGATGACGCGAAAGCGGTCTTCGCCTACGCCTCGGACCCGGAGGTGACGCACTACGTAATCTGGGAGATGCACCGCACGATAGAAGACTCGACGGCCTTCCTCGAGCTCGCGCTCGGCAAGTACGAGAGCGGCGGCGAGCCCGACTGGGGCATCGTCTACAAGGGCGGCCACTGCTTTGTGGGCACGTGCGGTTTCGTGAACTGGGAAACTGACCACGCCCGCGCTGAGATTGGGTACGTGCTCCACAAAGACTACTGGGGCCGGGGCCTCATGCCCGAGGCGGTACGGGCCATGATCGGTTTTGGCTTCAGGAAGATGGGACTCAACCGCATAGAGGCGCGTTGCATCGCCAAAAACACCGCCTCCGCACGCGTTATGGAGAAGGCCGGGATGACGTACGAGGGCACGCTAAGGGAGCGGGAGTTCGTCAAGGGGGCTTACCGGGACATGAAGCTCTACTCGGTTTTGAGGAGCGAGTACCACCGAAGGTAACCTTACCGAACATGTCGTGCGAGCGAGTCGAAGAGGTGCCGGACATCTTCTTCGGTGTTGTAGAGGTGCGGCGAGACGCGCAGGGAGCGGCCACGCACGCTGACGAAGACCTTCTCCTCCGCCAGACGAACGGCGAGGTCGTCAGGCGCTTCGACGCCGAGCTTGATGCCGATCATGTGTGCCACTCGCCTCTCCGCCAGCACGGCTTCCAGGCCCAGTTCGCGCGCCTCGTCCTCGATATGGGCCGTAAGCTTTCGGAGGGTTTCGGCGACGTTCGCGACGCCCCAGCCGAGGATCTGGCGGAGCGCGGCGATCACCATCGGGAGCAGGACGAAATTGCTCCGCTCGCCGACGTCGAAGCGTCGCGCTCCGGCCTGGAAGGCGTCCTCGTACTCGACGAGCCGCGAGAAGTCCTCGCTGCCCGCGCGGTTGATCCAATTGTGCTCGATCGGAATTCCCTCCCGGTACGCTTCGCCGACGTACATGAACCCCATCCCGTAAGGCCCGAGCAGCCACTTGTACGACGAGGCGATCAGAAAATCCGGCCGCACCTCCGAAACGTCGAACGGGTGCGCCCCGAGCGACTGGATGCCGTCCACCACGAGCACCGCCCCGACCTCTCGTGCCGCCTCCCCGACTCGGACGAGGTCCACGAACGAACCGTCCGTCCAGTGGCAGTTCGGGACGGCCACGATGGCGGTCCCCTCGTTCACGCGCTCGAGCAAGGCGCCCGTCCAATCGTTGTCGGTGGGCCGCGCCACGGTGACGAGCTCCGCGCCAACGCGCTTCGTTAGCTCGCGCCAGGGGTAGACGTTCGAGGGGAACTGCTCGTCCAGGATCACGACGCTCTGCCCCGCCCCGAGGGGCACGTTCGCCGCGGCGACTGCCATCCCATAGCTCACGGAGGGTACGATTGCCACCCCGTCCGCCTCTCCACCGACGATCTCCGCGAACAGCGCCCGGGCCGTCTCCGAGTCCTCAAAGAAGTCCTTGGGCGAGATCTCCCACGGCCTCGACTTTCGCCGGACCGCCCCTTCTCCGGCCTTCCGCACCGTCCGAAGCTGCGGCGACATGTACGCGCAGTTCAGGTAAGCGACGTTCTCCGGTACCTCGAAGAGCGGCCGTTGATTCCCGAGGTTCACGAGCGACTTTGCAGGAACCGGAGCAGCCGAGCCATCGAGATCATGGCGCCACCGAGGACCGCCGGGATCCCGCCGCCCGGATGCACCGACGCCCCGACCCGCCACAGCCAGGGCTTCCTGCGGTCGGAGTAGGGTGGGCGGTGCAACGGGCCCTTTTGCCATACGGGCCGGACTGCCCCGTAGAGCGCCCCACCCGTCGCGCCCCGACCGCCGAAGTACCGCGGATGTAGGATGACGTGCTCCCCGAAGTGCTCCCTGATGGATCGAGGAAGCCCTATCTCGCGTACTATTCGATCCACCTCTCTGGTTACGAACGGGTCCTCGATCCCGTACGCCTTGCCGTTGGGTGGGACCGTTAAGAGGAGCGCCAGCGTGCCTTTCTCGTTCGGGTACACTTCGCCGGGCCGATAGTAGTTGACGAAGGCCATCGTCTCCTCCGGCTCCTCCCCGGAGTCCAAACTGTCGTACAGCTTCGCCGGCTCCGACGGCAGGACGACCCCGTGCATAGGAACGGCGTTGGGCAGCTCCTGCCGGAGCACCGCGTAGATCGCCACCCCCGAGCAAGAGAGCTTCCCCGGCTGAGCTTTCTTTTCGGGTTCGAGCAGGTCCCCTAGAACGTCTGCATCGAGCCCGCTCACCACCGCGTCCGCGTCGTACTCCCCGCGCTCCGTCGTCACCCGTCGCCGGGAGACCTCCACCACCGGCTCCCCCGTCTTGAGCTCCGCCCCACCCTCCCGGGCAAGCCTCGCCAAAGCGCAGATCAATTCGTAGACGCCGCCCTCCGGCACCCACACCCCTTCTTTCGCCATGATCGCCGGCATGCTGGCGTAGAGAGCCGGAGTCCGGGCCGGACCGACGCCGGCGTTCAGGGTGTGGATGGCGATAACCTCCCTCAAGCCCTCCGGGATCCACTTGAGGCCGGCGAGGTAGCCACGCGTCGTAAGCTTCGCGCCGTAGACCCTCAAGAGCCGCCGCAGGGCGGGCATTGTCCTCCGGTCGAGCGGATCGGAAGTCAGGAGACGCGTGACCTCCGGTCCCAAGCCCTCGTGCACCCCGACGAACCGCTCCCACGCCGTGTGCCAGGGGTGCCCCTTCTCTACCGGTAGCGAGGAGACCTCCCCCTGATAATAGTACCTGCCGACCTCTGGCAGTCGCTTGAGCTCGAGACCGGCGACCTCCTCCGCCAGCACCCCGGGGCCCAAATCGTTCCAGCACCGCAAGAGCTCTTCCCACACGCCGGGGAAGGTGACAAGCGAGGGGCCGGTGTCCATCCTTTGCCCTTCGAGCACGACGCGCCGGCTCTTGCCGCCGAGGTGATCGTTCGCCTCCAGGAGCGTGACCCGGTGCCCGGCGCGCCCCAGGAGGGCTGTCGCAGCGAGCCCGCCAATGCCGCCGCCTACGACGACCACCCGCTTTCGTGGCGCGTTCACGGGTACACTCCCAAGGAGATCGCCGCGACCAGCAGGACGCCTGCGGCGGTCCCCGCCACGTACGGAAAGGCGATGGAGTACTTGTAGAGCCGGTGCCCCGTCTCGGGGGCGGGGTCGCGGCGGAGTGCGTACAACAACCCCCCGGCGTAGGCCGCGTTCACTAACGCTACGATTGGGCTCACGAGCGCGAAGCAGACCGTGGCGATCGTCCACCACGCCCCGCTCCAAAAGACCACGCCCGAGGCGCCGAGCCGGACCGCCGTCGTCAGGATTCTCACTTTGCGGTCCTCGTCTATGTCTTGGACCGCGTCGAAGGTGTGCTTTGCCGCGCTCCAGGCCATGAGGCCCAAAGCCGCCGGCCAGACGATCGAGCTTTCGAGCGCGAGCGGCACGAAGACGAGCGGGAAGGCGTAGGCCACGTTGCTAAGGGAGTCCAGGTAGGGCCGCGCCTTGAAGCGGAGGCCAGGGGCTGAGTAGCCGACGAAGAGTGCGGCGTAGAGGAGGATCCAAAAAACGGCCCCGTACGGCAAGACGTAGAGGAAGTAGATCAGGAACGGCACGTTCGTGAGGATAACGCCGCGCCAGATGGGGCCGACCTCCTCCGGCAGTATCTTCGCGCCTTCGAGGGAGCCCTTACGGGGGTTCTTGGCGTCGGTCTCCTGGTCGAAGACGTCGTTGACGCCGTAGATCAGGAGGTTGAAAGGCAGCGTGAGCCATGCGAGGAGCGGCAGGGCCTCCCACCGCCAGAGATCCCCCGTGAGCCACATTCCGACCACGGCGGGACCGACCGTGTTGATCCAGAGCACTGGTCGAGAGATGTGGAAGAGCCGCCCGAGCATAGAGCCAATATACCAGCCTAAAGAGTAGCGTCTGGGATAACATATACGGGTGATTCCACAACCCTTTCGCGTCGCCCCCCGGCCCCTCTTGCTCTTGAGCGCTCTCTTCTTCAGCGCCGCCTACTTCACCGTCCGCTTTCCCGACACGCCCGGCGCGGGAGTGGGCTCCTTTGTCTCTACCTTCCTCATAGCCCTGCCCTCCTTCGTCGCCCTGTGGAGGTTCCTCGGCGCCCGGCGGGCCACGCTCTCGCTCCTCTCTTTGGGTGCCTTCGGCTACGCGATAGAGACGACCGGCGTTCTGACCGGTTTCCCGTACGGCCCCTTCTACTACGGTGACGCTTTGGGCCCGAAGGTCGCGGACCTCGTCCCGTACCTCTTGCCCCTCTCCTGGGCTCCGCTGGTTCTGGGCGCCGTCGCCGCGTCCGCCCCAGCGGAGAAAGCCACCCTCCGGCGCCGCGTCTTTTGGGTCCTCTCGGCGGCAGTCTTGCTCGCCCTCGTGGACGGCGTCTTGGACCCCGGTGCCGCGGCCTTAGGCTTCTGGGTGTGGCCGGAGGGTGGCTTCTACTACGGCGTGCCGGCCACGAACTACCTCGGCTGGCTCCTCTCTAGCTCTCTGGCCGTTGCCCTCCTCCTCTTCCTCGGGCGACGGAGGTGGGGGAAGAAGCCGCCCCCGCCCGGCCTCCTCGACAGCGCCCTCGTCGCCGCCGCCTTCTGGACCGGGGTCGCCGTCTTCTCCGGGCTCTCCCTCCCAGCGGCTTTGGGCCTCGCGCTCTACCTGTTCTTGCTCTACCGTCGCTCGCGACTCGCAGCGAAGGCGTGCGGTATAAAGGCGGGGGAACGGCGACGAACGGAGGTTGAAGCATGAAGTGGGCGACGGCGATCTCCCGGAAGACGAGCTTCGAGGACGCCCTGATCGAGTGCGCCGAAGAAGTTAGGGAATCTTTGGGCCCCGGTCCCGTCACGCTGGCCCTGGCCTTCGTCACCCCACACTTCGCGGAGTTCTACGGACGGCTGCACGAGGTTTTGCAGGAATCTTTAGGCCCCGAGACGCTACTCGGTTGTTCGGCGGGCGGCGTAATCGGGGGCGGCGAGGAGGTCGAGCGGTACCCGGCCGTGACCCTCGTCGCCGCCAGGCTCCCGGACGTTACGGTGCACTCGTTCTGCCTGGAGGGTGAGAAACTACCGGATCTCGACGGCCCGCCGGGCTCATGGGAGAGGCTTGTCGGCGTAGAGCGGAACGAGGAGCCCCAGTTCGTGCTGCTCGCAGACCCCTTCACCAGCCGGCCGGAGGTGCTACTCGCCGGCCTGGATTATGCTTTCCCCGACTCGGTCAAGGTCGGGGGCCTCGCCAGCGGCGGTACCTCGCCGGGCTTGAACACCCTCTTCCTTGACAGCGAGGTCTTTGGCGGAGGCATCGTGGGCGTCGCTTTGAGCGGCAACGTCGTCGTGGACACCGTTGTCGCCCAGGGCTGCAGGCCCGTAGGCGAGCTGATGCGAGTCACAAGGTGTAAGGGTAACGTCCTCTACGAGCTCGACGGCGAGCCGGCCTATGCGTCTCTGGAGGAGCTCTTCGCGAAGCTCGATGAGCGCGACCGCAGGCTCGCGAGCACCTCTCTCTTCGTCGGCGTCGTCATGGACGAGTTCGCGGAGGAGCCCGAAGCAGGGGATTTCCTGATCCGGAACCTCATCGGCATAGACCCAAAGAGCGGGGCCGTTGCCGTAGGCGAACGCCTCCAGGAGGGGATGCGCGTTCGCTTCCACCTCCGCGACGCCCAAACCTCCGCCGAAGACCTCCACGCCGTTCTCGCCAGCTTTGCGGAGACCCCAAGGCGAGACGCCGTCTCCGGTGCCCTACTATTCTCCTGTCTGGGACGCGGCGAGCATCTCTACAGGGAGCCCAACTTCGATACCGGCGTCTTCAAGCGGCACTTGGGCGACGTTCCCGTTGGCGGCTTCTTCTGCAACGGAGAGATAGGGCCCGTCGGAGGCACGACCTTTCTGCACGGCTACACCTCCTCCTTCGGCCTCATTAGGCCCCGGGAGCCGGGGCCGCTGGCGTGAGGGTGTATCTGCGGGCGAACTCACT
The DNA here is from genome assembly GCA_030862075.1 of Actinomycetota bacterium. GTDB lineage: Bacteria > Actinomycetota > Rubrobacteria > Rubrobacterales > Rubrobacteraceae > Rubrobacter_F. The sequence continues at coordinate 13,280 of JALZEL010000192.1, forward strand.
CGGCTACGACTCGTCCGGAAGCAGGCGGAACGAGCGTCCTTGCGGGCCGCTCATGGCGCGGAGGTTTGTTCGTCCAGGGTGAGAGGGTCAAGAGCGCCGTGGCGTTCGGCGAGCACGACGCTCGTGACATCGGCTAACTCCAAACCCCGAAGTCAGCGTAACTCGAACACGGCCCTCGCTTCTGCCACGTCTTCCACTGAGAACGACTGCAGTCAGTATGCTCCGCGCGAGATCTCGTCGAGCAAAGCCCTCTCTCGCTCCGGACCTAAGCGCGCTAGCAGCATATAGGCCAGCACGGCGAGTACGAAAGGAGAGATATATCCGCTCTTGTCGCCAAGATCGTTAACCTCCGTAGTCCATCGGCGTGTCAAGATCGGTGAGGATGTCGGCGGGGCGCTTGAGGCTGGCGACGACGACCTCGCCGAGGTAGACGGTATGGTCACCGGCTTCCATCGAGCCCGCGACCCGGCACTCTAGGTGGGCGAAGGCCTCCTCGAAAAGCGGGGCGCCGGTCGCCTCACCCAAGATGTACGGGGAGCCGCCGACCGCACCGTCTTCGTTCTCTAAAGCCTGGGTGAACTTGCGGGCAAGGTCTTCCTGGGAGGTGTCGAGGAAGTTCAGGGAGAAGACGCCGCCGCTCTCGATGAGGTCGTGGGTGTGCTGGTCCTTGCGGACGGCCACGACCACCTGCTGCGGTTCGAACGATACCTGGGAGACCCAACAGGTGGTGAACCCGTTCGTCTCGCCGTCGGCCCCCACCACCCCGGTTATGTAGAACCCGTAAGGGATAGTCTTCAAGACCTCGCTCCGTATCTGATCTTCCACTAAGAACTCCTTTCCGGCTCTTCTCGGCGATCCCCGAGTTTAACGGAAAAGAAGAAAAGTCGCCGGGTTAGTGGGTCGGCCAAAGAGCCGTTAGTGGTCGGCAAAAATAAATAGCCGATGGCCGACGGCTAAAAGCTGTTAGCTCTTCACAACCGCCCCGAGCGGACGATGCCTAGGAGCAGCAGGAGCCCGAGGAGGGCGGCGATGACGAAGCCTACTAGGCCGAAGATGCTCACCCCCAGGAAGCGTATCCCACTCTCGCCGAAGATGCCCAGGAGAGACGACCCTATTATGAGGGCGGCTATGAGGAGGGCGAAGACGAGCCGGTTGGCGAGGATGTCTACCTTGGAGATCAGGTCGTCCAACCCTCGGTGCTTGAAGACCACCTCGATCTCGCCGTCCTTCAGCTCGTTCAGGATGTTGTGTAGCTGGCGCGGATACTCGGCGTAGGCGTCGCTTTGCGCGAGCCTCCTCGCGGCGCGCGCCGCCACGTAGCGCGGGTCCCGAAACCGCGAGACGAGCTCCCCCGCCGCACCCACGGCGGGCTCCGTCACATCCCAATCGGGTTCTCCGACCTTCCCTAAAGCCTCAGCCTCGACCAAAGAGTCAAACAACCGGGCCACCTCTCCGGGCAGCACGGCGCCTCCGCGCCGGGCAGCCTCCAGGCCGCGGGCCCGAATCTCCGCCAAAGAGTGTTCCCTCCACAACGGGCCACCCAGAGAACCTAAAGCGTCGCGCAGCTCGCGTTGGAGCACGCGGGCGCCGCGGGGTACCTGGCACCCGGCGAGCGGTAGGGCCCGCACCACGCCGTCGATGTCTCCGCGCCCCACTGCAGCGAAGATCTCGGCCATCCCACGCAGCTTCTCCGGGTCGAGGGAAGTCGCCTCGGTGGGATCGGCGAGCCAGACCTCCCCTTCGCCCCATACGAACCGTTCCGCCGAAAGGTCGGCGAAGAAGACCCCCTCCAGGATCGCCAGCCTCACCAGTGCCCCCGACGCCTCCCGATACCCCTCCATCCCGAGCGGCTCTGCCTCGATGGGTGTCTCGAACGTCACGCATCGCCCCGTCGAGTAGCGCCGGTACACCTCCGGAACCCTCAAAGAGAAGCCTTCCAGCTCCCCCAAGCGTCGTGCGCTCTGGGCGGCGAAGAACATGTCCCTGCGCTGAGCGACGTACGCGGCGAACTCCGTGACGGCCGCCACCGGGTCCAGCGGCAGCCCTTCTCCGTCCCGGCGTGCCGCTCTCCGGCGCACCACGTCTGCGACCGGACGCATCGCGAGCAGGTCCCTACGCACCCCCGGGCGGTTCGCCACCACGAGCGCTGGTCGCTCCCCCGGCAGCACCGCCCGGTGCGCCTGCGTAAACACCCCAACCCGCACCGGCGCCTCCCCGAACTTCAAAAACAGCCGCTCCAACGAGTTCCCGAGCTCCCTCTCCAGAAGGGCTCGTACCTCTCCGAAGGGGATCGGTAACATCGGGGCCGCCGCCCGTCCGAGCTCCACGGTCACGTCCGGTGGCAGGACGTCGCCCCGGGCCGAGAGCGTGTGTCCCAGCTCTGTAAAGGTCGGTCCCAGTTCCTCTAGGGCCAGCCTGAGCTGCGTCCCGACCCTGCCTACGTCCCGCCTCCGACGCCCCGGAAGAAGCCTCCGGCCGAACACGTACCCGAACCCGTACCGCGCCCCGACCTGGGCGATCCTGGCCGCCCGCCTGGCCGGCCCCTCCGGCAACCCCTGTGTGACGTTCTCCATCTCCACGGAAAAAGCATAGCAGCAATGGGCGTTCGAGCGATCCAAGAGGAGCCTGAGCGTGGCGAACGGGCGACATGAACCAACCAGCTAAAGCTTCTTGCTTGATATAACGGTGACATGGGGCGGTGGGCGTGTAGCGGCGGAAGCTAGGCGGTTTTAGGAGTGACGAGCGGGGCTTTACCCTGCCCGAGTTGCTCACCACGATAACGTTGCCGCTTCACAAACGGCTTTGCCCTCTGGGTCTTCGGCCCAGCTGACTTCCAGCGTCCCACCGGCGCGGACATCTGCCCTCAGCCTCAGTATCTTGTACCATTGGCGGCGCTCTTCGGGCGTCAGCGAATCGAGCGCCTCGGGCGCGGCCGCTTCTAGCCACAGGTAAAGGTACTCGTTGAATAAGGAACATCGCCGACGGCTTGTACGGCTACGACAGCACCACCGGTACCAAGGGGAACCGCAAGAGGTCGTGGGCAAGGATCCTCCCGACAAAAACCCAAACGACGAGGGCACCATCACCTACCCCTTCTCGCGCGACAGACCGAACATCGAAGCCCTTCAGGCGACGGCTCAATCCGGCGGGATAAAGGAGTACGAAGACTTGGGCGCACCAGGAGCTTCGCTGAACTGGGTGCCCTCTACGGGAGTTCGCCCGACGATAGGGTCGTGTTCGTCCACGCGAATGGTTCCGACCTCCGGTTGGATTTCTCTGCCAACCGGGAAGCTCGGGGCACGCTGGTCGTGCATTGCGGTAACCCGACGATAGGGGACGAGGAATTCCCGGGGTTCGTCCTAGTCCTGGACGAGCCGAGCCGTCCCGATCTCTGCGGTGGGAGATCCAGGTACAGGAGCGAGGGGGCCAACGTTAGGGGCTACGTCTACGCCGAGAGTACCGCGGCGAACGCCGCAATATACCTGGACGGAGCGTCGCGGGTGAGCGCCCTTCCAAGCGAAGAAGGGGATCTACTCGCGCAGCCCTTCTCTACCACACGGCTCCAGAGCTGGCGGGACCTATACCGGTGAGGTTCTGATCCTCTTCTGGTCGATTCAGCCCCCTTCGAGACTGTCTACGTCCACGAGTCCCTCCCGGATGGCATAGAGGACTGCCCCTAGCTTGTCGTAGACGTGGAGCTTCTTGTAGATGTTCGAGATGTGGTTCCGAACGGTCTTCTCGGAGATGGAGAGATCGCGGGCTATCTGCTTGTTGGCGCGGCCATGGGCCAGGGCGGTTATGATCTCGAGCTCGCGCTCGGTCAGATGGGGGGCGGAGGGCTCCTCTTCGGCCTCCTCGAAAGCCAGGAGCATTTTGCGTGCGATTTCGGGGGCTATGATGGTGTCGCCGGCGTGGACGGTCCTTATGGCGCGGGAGAGGTCCTCGGGGGTACAGTCTTTTAGGAGGTAGCCGGTAGCACCGGCCTTTATACCCCGGAAGACGTACGCGTCATCGGAGTTGACGGTGAGGATCAATACTTTGGTGTCAGGGAGGAGGGACCGTATCCCGCGTGTCGCCTCGACGCCGTTCATGACGGGCATGTTTATGTCCATGAGGACGACGTCCGGCTTAAGCTCCCGACACATTCTGATGCCGTTCTCCCCGTCGTGGGCCACGCCGACGATCTCCATCCCCGGCTGCGCCTCGACGACCCGCCCGAGCCCTTCACTGAAGAGAGGCTGATCGTCCACAATGGCAACCCGAATCACTGCCTAAAACCCCCAACGCTCTCCCGCGACCTATCCGCCGAACTTTACCACCGCCCGCGTCCCCCGGCCAAAGAAAGACACCCTACCGTACTCTTGACGCAAGACTTCCTAAACCTTTCTTAACTATTCCTTAACTTCGCTTTCTTCTAGCGGAACGTCGCCGAGTGTAGAATTCGGCGCCAAATAGATACGTACGGTGGGGTACTGTTTATGAGCGGAGAAAAAACAGCGGCATTCGTGTGGCGATGCCCTGAGTGTTCGAGAGTGTACGATGGTGAGAGTCTGCCATTCTTGTACACCGACGGGGACTACGGGTACTGCCCGTGCGGAGGCCGGCTCATGGAGGACGTTGCGCCCGAGGGAGAGCGGCACTACCAGCTGGTCATACCAGTTCACCTAATAGGCACCTCGTTGCACCGGCAGCTAGAGGGGCTTCTGTCGGGCAGGAAGGGCATCGAAGTTGCCCCCGGGCGCTGGGAGGACCGTCACATCAACCTCCTCAGACGCCTCGACTAACAATAGCCACCAGGCTGTCGGTTGTCAGCGGGTAGGTTGCCATTCGCTGCTTATCGACGCTCGACGAGCCGCCCGACCAGAGCGTCCTCGTCACAAGCCTTCACTCAGGTTATAGGCTGGGCAAGAGGCGAGCGGCGGAAAGCCGAGATGCCGGCGAGCTGAAGTGCCGACAGCTCAATAAAACTTCAGCTCTATACGGTAGCCGTCGGGGTCCCTGACGTACAGGGCCGGTCCTTCTCCGCGAGCCCCGGTTATGCTCTCGAACTGCTCCTCGACCTCGACGTCCCTGCTCCGCAGGTACTTTGCCAGCTCGTCCGGCTCTGCGTTCTCTACCACGAGCGCCATGATCGTAGCCCCCGGTGGGTCCATGCTCGAACTCTGGATCCGGGGTCAGGTGCAGGATGAAGTACTCCGTGATCCGTAAGGAGACGAGGGGACGTTCGCCGCTGCGGTACTCTTCAAGGCCGAACGGTTTCAAGCCCAGAACGTCTCGGTAGAAGCCCAGCGAAGCTTCGAGGTCCTTTACCCGCCAGTTGGCGTGATCTGCGGCGGCTATCTTCAGGGCGTATCGGTCCTTTGGGCTGCTTCTGTGGCGCCCTCACCGAAGACCAGGCCGCCCTCTTCGGTTGATCCTTCCAGACGGGAGACGCCGGCATCTGCGAGGAGTCTGTCTTTCTGGTACTTCCTGATGGCGGCTTTTAGGGTGCCGAGTCCCAGGGTCGCGCACTTCGGGCGGCTCGCAACGATCTGGCGCCCGAGCTGGTCCATCATCTCGTTGTAGTCCATCTCAAGGACCTCGTCCATCATGAGCCTGCCCTCGACGACCTGCTCCAAGAGCATGCTTGACGCCGCCATGCTGATGGTGCAGCCCTCGCCCTCGTAGGAGACATCGGCTATGTGCTCGTGATCCTCGTCGCCCTTGAGGTAGACCGTCACCACGTCGCCGCAGCCCGGGTTGCCCCCGGGCATTGTTACGTCCGCGTCCTCTAAAGCGCCCCGGTACCGCGGCTTCTGGTAGTGATCCAGGAGTATCTGTATCTGCAGCTGCCGATCCAACGTCTTACCTCTCTGTGGGGGCGCGTACCGCGTCGCCCCACTCCGTCTTGTTAATCGAAACTAAGACTGATTCTATCCTACGCACACACTTCCGCAGAAGGGAGGTGCGAGCTAAACTTCCACTTCCTCCAGCACGTCGTCGTACCCGTTTGCCTCGTCCTGGGGCAGGTCGCCGTCGATCTGCACCAGGACTTCGTCCTCGTCGAACACGTGCGAGGCCAACGGCCTGAAGAAGCGTTCGTAGTATTCGATAACAGTGTCCAGGGCTTCCTGGGATTCGTAGACCAGCACCCGTCCCCTGACGCCCTCGCCGAGCGAGGGTATCTCGAAGCTCGTACCCTCCTGGTGCGTCTTCGGAACCCGGCTCTCGTTCCACCCCGTGTCCTCCTCGACGGGGTATGACTCGCCGACCTCCAGGCGGGCGTCACGTAAGTCCTGCACGATCTCGGACACCGTGGGGCTCAACAAATACTAAAGGCCCGTCACAAGGACGAACACGACGACCGACAGCCCCGCCCGAATCCCGGCCTTCTTCAAAGCGCACCCCTCTCGTCCATCGCCCACAGCCTAGTACGTCTCCGTGCCGCATCCGCGGCGGGGCGCAAAGCGCCTGCAGACCGGAGAAGACCTGGTGCTTCCCGGGCATTTGGTACGATAACCGCATGAAGGTAGGGATAGTCGGGCTGCCGAACGTAGGCAAATCCACGGTGTTCAACAGCCTCACGCGGGTGGGTGCCGAGGCCCAGAATTATCCGTTCACCACCGTGGACCCGAACCTCGGGGTCGTGACGGTGCCGGACGAGCGGTTGGACGCGTTGGCGAGGGTCGCGCGAAGCGAGCGCGTAGTTCCGGCAACGGTCGACTTCGTGGACATCGCGGGGCTCGTGCGGGGAGCGAGCCGGGGAGAGGGGTTGGGGAACCAGTTTCTCGGACACATCAGGGAGTGCGAAGCTGTTGCGCACGTCGTCCGGTGCTTCGAGGACGAGAATGTGGCGCACGTACACGGCGGCGTAGATCCCGCGGACGACATAGAGGTCATAAACACCGAGCTCTTGTTAGCGGATCTGGCCACGGTAGAGAGGCGTCTCGAACGGACGAGCCGGGCCGCCAAGAGCGGGGACGCGAAGCTAAAGGCCGAGGCTGCGGAGTTGGAAGAGCTCGCGCGGCACCTCTCGGACGGCAACCCGGCCCGGACCTACGACGCGCCTTCGGAGAGCCTCTCCGAGGTGTTGCGGATCTTGATCACGGCCAAGCCAAACCTCTACGTCGCTAACGTGGACGAGGAGTCGGTCGCCAACGGCAACCGCTATAGCGCCGAGGTCGAGGAACTCGCCGCCCGCGAAGGGGCGCAGGCAGTCAGGCTCTCGGCGAAGCTGGAGGCCGAGGTCGCGGAGCTTCCCGAAGAAGAGGCACGAGAGTACCTGGCGATGCTCGGGATCGAAGCCACGGGCTTCGACAAGTTTGTCCGGGCGACGTACCGGTTGCTCGGGCTCATCACGTTCTTCACCATCAATGAGAACGAGAGCCGGGCGTGGAACGTGCGGAAAGGCTCGACGGCGCGGCAGGCGGCAGGCAAGGTCCACTCGGACATGGAGCGTGGTTTTAACGCGGCGGAGGTCGGCAACTGGGAAGACGTGGTCGCCGCCGGGTCCTGGGCGAAGGCCCGCGAAGCCGGCAGGGTCCGCCTTGAAGGGCGCGACTACGTTGTCGAAGACGGGGACACCCTGCTCGTGCGCTTCAGCGCGTGAACGCGATGCCCTTCGTCCGCCCCGAAAAACCGCTCGACGAGAGCCGCCTGGCCCTCGTCACCACCGGCGGGGTGCATTTGCCAGAAGACGCGCGCTTCGACATAGATGATCCCTCCGGCGACTGCTCCTACCGTGAGATCCCCTCGGACGCCTACGCCCTCACCTGGACCCATGCGTACTACGCCCCCGACCGTGGCACCGACCTCGACTCCGTCTTTCCCCTCTGGACCCTGAGGAAGCTTGTGGCCGAAGGGCTCGTGGGTGAGCTAAACGAGAGGCTCTTCTCCTTCATGGGCACCATCCACGACCCCGCTCCGCTTGAAGCAAAGACCGCCCCCGAGGTCGCACGTAAGCTCGCGGAAGACCATGTGGATGCCGCGCTGCTCACGCCCTCGTGACCCCTGTGCCACCGGTCCGTGGGGCTGGTAAGCAGGGCTATCGAAGGGGAGGGCGTGCCTACGGTCGCGCTCTCCATGGAGAAAGGGGTTGCGGCGCCACGGGTCGCCTTCGTGCCGTTCCCGTACAACTTCCCTATGGGGGAGCCAAACGAGAGGAGGCGACACCGGGAGGTCGCGCTCGCCGCGCTCGGACTGCTCCACGAGCTACTCGAGCCTCGTGAGGTCGAGCTGCCGTTTCGCTGGCGGGAATAGGTGTCAAGATCAGCGGTCAGCAAGGCACTGGCAGGCCGTAGGTCGGTGGCGCGAGAGAAGGGCTGTCGGGTGCTCCGTACTGCTTTGTGATCTGTCGGCAAACGACACGGGCGCACGCGCAAGAAGATGCTAACATCTGATACGTGAAACCTGACAGTAGTTATCGCGCGGTATAATCTTCGTACATATAGGTCCCTCTCGCGAAGGTGTAGACTGTGGCGTTTTTGCTGATCATGTTCGTGGCGTTCGTTTTCGTTCTCTTCTTGTTCTTGCTCCCAATCCTGTACTCGTTGCAGGCGGTGGGGAGCCTGTTCGTGTACCCGCGGCAGCTCAAGAATATGTTTGGGAACAAGATCTTGCGTCGTAATCACGCCCTAGAGCACGCGACCATCGTGGTGATGATGGAGAGGGAGCCGGGCCGAAAGTTCAACGGCTTCTCTACCGACGACGGCTTCTTCGTGCAGGGCGTCCGCTCCACGGAAGAGGTAGACGGCGCCGCTCGCGAGGCTTTGCGGCGCCTTAGAGCCGGGGAGAAGAAGCTCGCCGTCCACCGCAACTGCGGCACCACCATCGTCGCGGCGAACTTGCTCGCAGCCGTCTTCTTCCTCGGTGCCTTGGGCGTCGGGCTGTACCTGGGCTGGGATATATATCTCCTAGTCCTGGGCGGCATAGTGCTCTCCCTCGTCTTGCGGGTGCCCTTGAGCCTCTTTCTGCAACGCTTTGTGACGACCGACGGGGACCTCTCGAACGCCGAAGTGGGCTGGGTCGAGCCTGCGAAGCCCCAGGATATGAGGGGCGGCCTCATAGGCGTGCTGCTCGCCGCATCCTCGGTCAGGGTGCGCGTCTTCCACACCGACCCGGACGCCATTGAGATCCTGCGAGACGACGGGGCGGTAGTGAAGTAGTTGGGTTGGTACGTCCTTCGAGCGTGCAGCCCGCCGGGATCAGGGGCTCCCTCCTGCTCGGGGCGCTCGTGAAGTCCAGGCCCTAGATCCTCATCCGCGGCACTTACAGCCGGGCGACGCGTAAGCACCCAGAGGAACGCGAAGCTCAGGGAGGCTAAGAGCCGTCCCCGATTTTGCGGTCTAGCTGCTCAGGGTCCCGTGCTCTGGCCGATCACGGCGTAGAGGGGGTCGGAGAACATCCTCCCCAGGCTGCGATCCAGGCCGCGCACGTTCTCGAAGTTGCCGGCCCCCCGCAGGCACTCCTCCACGAGGCGTACACGGCCCTGGTCGTCTAGTTGCAGCCAGACGGCGACCGCCTTATCGGCAAAGCAACGATTCGAGAACGTGACGATGAGTGGGCTACCGGCCTTGAGGATGCGCCCGACCTCTCGCAGGACCTCCACGGGCTGGATCAGGTAGTCGATGGAGACGCAGATCCCGGCTCCGTCGAACTCCCCATCCCCGAACGGCAGCCGCAGGTTGCGGTTCAGATTCTGGACCACGTACTCGTCGAGCCTCGGGTTCTCCTTTAACTCGACCTCGTTCATGCCCAGGCCTACCACGCGGCGGTACGTCACCTCGGGGGGCAGGTGAGAGACCCAACTGCTCATCAGGTCTAGGATCGCCCCGTCGGGCGGGAAGTGCTCCCGATAGAGCTGGGTGACCGCTGCTATGGCGCGATCGTCTATGTGGGTCACGAACCGAGGTGTTTCGTAGAACTCCTCGTCGGGCGTCTCGTCGTAGCGCCTGAACGCCTCCGCGGGTAACCGCGACATCAGCTCTTCTCCTCTTCGCCGACAACGCGCCTCCCAAATATGTTACGCGCGAGATAACTACGTTCTGTGATGCCGCGCCCAAAGGACGCCTGTAAAATCCCTGACCCCGTGGAGAAAGAGCACACGGGCAGTCACTTCACGGTCGCGGTCTTCGTGGTGTGGGA
>JALZEL010000201.1 GCA_030862075.1 Actinomycetota bacterium
TCAGAGGCTCTGATATGTGAAGGCGCTTTAATCACTGGAGAGTTGCCAAGCCGGCAGATGGCACTTCCCTATTGGCGTAGCCTCTAAGAGAGCGGGAAGCGTGGGGCCTACAACCCTATTAACCGCGATCGTGGTAGTCAAGGGGACCTGCATCTCGGGGTTTAGTGCAACGCAGATAGCTCCACTCGAAGTCATTCGCTGGGAAGGAGGAGTTAGGTTGCGGAGGATCCAGGTAAAGGTGGACGAGGCCACTTACGAGCATGAGGTAGAGCCGAGACTGCTCCTAGTGCATTACCTGCGGGAGGTCTTGAACCTGACGGGGACGAAGGTCGGGTGCAACACCTCCAACTGTGGGGCCTGCACGGTCTTGATGGACGGGGAGTCGGTGAAGTCGTGTACCGTCTTCGCGGTGCAGGCCGACGGGCACGAGATCACCACGGTGCAGGGCCTGGCCGAGGACGGATTGTGGCACCCAATGCAACAGGCCTTCCACGAGACGCATGCCTTGCAGTGCGGGTACTGCACGCCAGGCATGATCATGGCCTCCGTCAGCCTGCTCAAGGAGAAGCCGAATCCGAGCGAGGAGGAGATCCGAGAGGGGCTGGAGGGAAACTTCTGCCGCTGCACGGGCTACGAGAACATCATCAAGGCCGTCCAGCTGGCCGCGCAACACATGGACCAGCCGACAACGACCTCTTAGAAAAGGAGGGTAGAGAGTGACCGAAGCACCAGAACGCTACGTTGGGGGCGGCGTACCGCGCAAAGAAGACCCGGCCCTCGTTACGGGAGAGGCCAAGTGGACGGACAATATCAAGTTGCCGGACATGGTACACGTAGCCTTCTTGCGCAGTCCCCTTGCCCACGCCAAGATCACGCACCTCGACGTCTCGGCGGCGCTTGAGCAGCCCGGTGTTGTCGCGGCCTTTACCGGCGAGGACCTGGCCGGCGAGTGGGGTCCGGAAGGCGGCGAGGCCGAACGGGGACCGGGCTATGCTCTGTTGCCCGAGGAGGAACGGCCGGAGGTGCCGGAGACCGAGGTGATCGAGGAGAGCCCGGCGGGCGAGGAGAGCGCGCAGGCCGAGACGTTCAGCTTCTGTGTCTGGCCCGTGACCGAGGGCGGCTTGCCCGTGACCGAAGACATGAAGACGCCGACCCACTGGCCCGTCGCCCGTGGCGAGGTCAACTTCATGGGCGAGGCGGTGGCGGTGGTTGTCGCAACAGACCGCTACAAGGCCCAGGATGCCCTGGAGTTCATCGAGGTCGACTACGAGCCGCTGGACGTGGTGGTAGACATGGAGTCGGCCCTTGAGGAGAACTCGCCGCTGGTACACGAGGACATCGGGACCAACGTGTGCTACAGCCTCGGGCTGGAGAACGGGGATGTCGATGACGCCTTCAACAGGGCGGACGTTACGGTCAAGGAGCGCTACATCCAGCCGCGGCTCATCCCCAACGCCATCGAGCCGCGGGCGGTCGTCGCCTACAGGGATCCCCAGCACGGCGAGTACGTGCTGTACTCGGCGACCCAGGTGCCACACATAGCCAAGTTCGTTCTCTCTCTTTCGGTCGGAATACCGGAGCAGCAGCTTAGGGTCGTCGCCCCAGACGTGGGCGGGGGTTTCGGCTCCAAGCTGAACGTGTACGCTGAGGAGGCCATAGCCCTGGCCCTGACCAGGAGGCTCGGCGTGCCCGTCAAGTGGAACGAGGATCGGTCGGAGAACTACCAGGCGACCATACACGGGCGGGGCCAGATTCAGGACATCGAGCTGGCCGCCACGAACGAGGGCAAGATCCTCGGCATGAGGGTAAAGCTCTTGGCCGACATGGGCGGCTACTTGCAACTTCTCACCCCCGGCATCCCGGTCCTGGGGGCCTTTATGTACCCTGGGGTCTACACCTTCGACGCATACTCCTGTGAGATCACCGGCGTCTTCACCAACCTAACCCCGACCGACGCGTACCGTGGCGCGGGACGTCCTGAAGCTACCTACGCCATAGAGCGCATCATGGACGCCTTAGCTCGCGAGCTGAACATGGACCCGACCGAGGTGCGGCGCAAGAACTTCTACGAGCCGTTCGACGAGCCTACCGACACCCCGGCCGGCATCCAGTACGACTCGATGAACATGCAGGCAGCGCTGGACCGGGTTCTGGAACTGGGGGACTACGAGGGCTTGCGCGAAGAACAGCGGCGCCGGCGCGAAAACAACGAGCCTGTCCAGCTCGGCATCGGGTTCTCCACCTACACGGAGATCTGCGGCATAGCACCTTCGCAAGTTAATGCTGAACTCGGTCTCGGGGGCGGCGGCTGGGAGTATGCCAACGTGCGGTTCCTCCCTTCGGGCAAGGTGGAAGTCGGAACCGGTACCTCTCCCCACGGCCAGGGTCACGAGACTTCGTGGTCACAGATAGCTGCCGACGCTTTAGGCATCACCCCGGACGACATCGAGGTTCTGCATGGGGACACGGCCGTCGTTCCTCTGGGCCGTGATACTTACGGCTCCAGGAGCCTCGCCGTGGGCGGCATAGCTGTACACCTAGCGTGCGAGAAGGTCATCGATAAGGCAAAGAAGATAGCGGCGCACATGCTCGAGGCTGCCGAGGACGACATCGAGTTCG
>JALZEL010000236.1 GCA_030862075.1 Actinomycetota bacterium
GAGAATAAAGCCCACGCCCGGACGTCGGACCTCTCCGGCGGCCAGCAGCAGCGGGTCGCAGTGGCGCGCTTGTTGGTGCAGCAGCCGGACCTGATCCTCGCCGACGAGCCCTTCGCCGCCGTGGACCCCGTCACGACCGAACGGGTCATGGAGGCGCTCTTCGAACTGAACGACGAGGGCGCGACGCTCCTAGTCAACCTGCACGACGTAAGCGTGGCGCGCCGCTTCCCCCGTGTCGTCGCGCTCAAGGAGGGCCGAGTCGTCTTCGACGGCCCCCCAGAACGGCTCACCGAAGAAATGCTGTCCCGGATCTACGCCGGAGACCCGTACGGTACGGGAGCCAACCCCGAGCCTCCAGACGACGTAGCCCACCTGAGAGAAGACCCGGTCAGACTGATGGAGGGCCGCGATGGCGTCTCCGCCCACTGAGCGTCCCCGGATAGGCGGTGCTATCCCACGCTTCTCCTGGAAGACGAGCCTCGCCGTCCTCGTCATCCTCGGCCTGACCGGCTGGAGCATCGCAGGCACCGAGTTCGACCTGGTCGAACTACTCACCAGCACCGGCCCAGTCGAAAGATTCCTCTCCGGGATGTTCCCGCCCGACCTCTCGGCGGTCACGCTCCGCCAGACGGCCACCGGCATCCTGGAAACCTTCCAAATGTCCTTCCTGGGCGCGCTCATCGGGGCTATAGTCGCCTTCCCGCTCGCGGCCGCGGGCACCCAGGAGACCGCTACGATCGGCGCCTCGCGCGGCGAGCGCCTCCTCAAGGCTATCCCCTACCACCTCTCGCGCTTCGTCCTCAACGTCTTCCGCTCCGTCCCGGACATCCTCTGGGCGCTCGTCTTTGTGGTGGCTCTGGGTCTGGGTCCTTTCCCCGGCACCCTCGCCCTCGCGGTTCACTCGGCCGGCATTTTGGGCAAACTCTACAGCGAGACGCTCGAAGCGGTGCCGGCTCGACCGGTCGAAGCTTTGCGTGCGACGGGAGCGGGCACGTTGCAGGCCTTCCTCTTCGGGCGGCTGCCTCAGGCCATGGGCGGGTTCACCTCGCTCACCCTCTACCAATGGGAGTGCAACATCCGCTCGGCAACGATCCTGGGCTTCGTCGGGGCCGGGGGCATCGGGCAACAGATCCTTATCTCCATGAACCTCTTCGACTATTCGAAAGTCGCGACCCTCGTAGGCGCTACGATCGTCGTCGTGCTCTTGGTGGACCGCTTCTCGGCCGCGATCCGTCGCAGGCTCGTGTACTGACTTGCAGTTGCCGGGTACTAGGTTGTGGGCAGAATCGGTATGTGAGATGACGGCCACAGAGATGCCGGGCAACTAAGACTAGACACTTCTCCCCGTGTCCCACAACCCCCTGATGCCGAGCGTCTCGGCGTCGAAGAGCATCACGTACCCGCAGTTGCCGCACGGGAGCTTCACCACCCCCCTGTCCTCAGTAAGGTTCGCGTCGCCCTCTTCCAAGAGCGCCCTGACGTAAGAGGCCTCGGCGAATCGCCACCTTGTATCCCCGCAAGCCGGACACCGGCCGATTGCCTTCGAGTGCATCCATCTCTCCAAGGTCTGTTGCTGCGATGGGTTTAGGGGCATAAGGCTCCTCTTTTACCCGTCCTGTGCCTCGGAAAGCTGGATGACGGCGCTCCACGGGTAGAACAGGGGCTGCGCCGGGCGTCCGACGTGGGTTTCTACCGACAGGACGATGCCCCTATCATTGACCTCTTCGAGACCACCGGCGGTGTACTCGGTGCTGGCCCCCGAGACGAACACGAGCTTCACCGGTCGGCCAAGCCAGGCTTCGGGGACGGGTGCGCTCCTACCGATCTCTCCCACCCTCCTCGGCCTCTACCGTCAGCCGTCCGATGGGTCCGGGGTCTCTCGAGGCGAACGCCAACCGAGCACCTCGGCCTGCTCCCGGGCGACGTTCGCCTGCCACTCGTCCACCCTCTCGCGACGGCGCGCTACTACCCAGCTCCCGTAGCCGCCGGCTGGCCTCGGTACCAAGAACGACCTCCAGCGCGTCCTCGAAGGAGTCTGCGGTCCGAGGAGCGCAGGCTTTGGCCCGCCGTGTCAGGATCTCAGCCACCATGCAAGCCACGCCTTGTTCGTCTCGCACAGGCTTCCCCCACATCAGGTTCTTTCCACCATGGCGGATAGTTTACCCCTGCCGGGGCAACCTTCGCCACCACCCACGCCTTCGCCGGCCCCCTCTGAGCGACCGGCACAACCTTGGGCGCCGCCCTCCCCGTCACCCGCCAGAACGTTGTCTACGTCGCCCTACCTCGAGTGCTATCCTCGTCTCGACCGCCGTCTCCCTCCTCACCATCTCCGCGTTCATCCTGGCCCTGGGGTCCGCCTGATCCACCTTGACAAACGCCCGGAGAGGAGTACCGTTAATTAGCTGGCTAAATAATATCGGAGAAGGGAGGAAAGGTGGCGAGCTTGAGAGAGCTGGTAGAGGAAGAGGTTTCGGGCTGGCCGGGAGTCGAGGCGAGGTCACACCGGTTCGGCGGGGTCGAGTTTCGGGTGAGGGGGCACGAGATCGGGCACCTTCACGGGAGCCGGTTGGTGGATCTGCCGTTCCCGGTCCGGGTGCGCAAGGAGCTCGTGGCCGAGGGCAGAGCCCAGCCGCACCACCTGTTGCCGCAGACCGGCTGGGTGAGCTACTACCCTAGCGGGCTGGAGGACGCCTCGGCCGTCGTGGAGCTCTTCCGCCTGAACTACGAACGCCTCATGGAGAGGAGCAGAAATAAGGCAGAACAGGGCGCCTCGGGCAGGGAAGCAGGGTGAGGTCGCCCGCGGCGAAGGGAGCCTTCGACCGGACGACCGGTTACCTCCTCGCGAGGGCCTGTAAAGCCCACCGCGGCAGCGTCGGTGCTGTTTTGGCGGAGGTGGGGTTGCACGTCGGCCAGGAGATGGTGCTCTTGCACCTCTGGAAACGAGACGGGCTTACCGCCTCCGAGATGGCCGGAGCTTTGGGTGTGGAGCCTCCCACGGTGACAAACATGCTCAGCCGCATGGCGAGGGCCGGGCTCTTAGAGCGATGCCGGGACCCGGAGGACGCTCGGTGCACTAGGGTCTATCTGACGGAGAAGGGCCGTTCCTTACGCGAGCCGGTAGAACGCCGCTGGGAGGCGGTGGAGGAGCGCGCCTTCGAGGGGCTAACAGAAGAGGAGAAAACCCTTCTCCGCCGGCTGTTGGCCAGGGTCCACGACAACCTAACCCGAGACCCGGTCGCCGCAGAATAGAAATTTTAGACCGTTCAATTTGGTAACAGAATTTTGGGGAGGATCATTTGACTTCGACCAATAGAAAACACCACGTCGGGATCGGCGGCACGCTGCGCGACGGTTCGAAGGGCCTGAGGGCTTTGGAGGAAGCGCTCCGGGCGGCCGAAGAGGCCGGGGCGACGACCGAGCTTCTGGACCTGCGCGAGCTGGACCTGCCGATGTACGAGCCCGGCAAGCCTTTAGAAGAGTACGGCGCCAGCGTCGAGAGGCTCGTGGAAGCCATGCGCGGCGCGGACGCACTCGTCTGGAGCACCGCCGCCTACCACGGGACGCTCGCGGGCGTCACCAAGAATGCCCTGGACTTCACACAGTTCATGGCGCGGGACGAGAAGCCCTACCTGCAGGACAAGGTCGTGGGACTCGTCGCGACGGCTGGAGGGGGTATGGCGGCGGTCAACGCGATCAACGCGATGGTCAACGTCGTTCACGCGCTGCGCGGCGTCGCTGCCCCGCTCTCCGTGCCCATCCAACAATCTTGGAAAGCGTTCGACGAGGAAGGGAACGTCCGCGACGAAGGCGTGGCCAAGCGGCTGGGGGGTTTAGGACGGCTCGTGGTCGAGATGGCGACGAAGCTCGGGTCCGGCTCAGAAGAGTCCGTCGGGCGCGAGCTTCGGATCGTCGCTTAGAGAGAGGCCGATGAGCTTCGCGAAAAAAGCCGGCACAGGAGCAGCCCGGGCCGGGGGGACCAAGCTGCTCCTGGCGGTCTTGATCTCCGCCGTCTTCATCTCGGTTCTAAACAGCTCGATGGTCAACGTCTCCGTGCCCAGCATCCAGGAGGAGTTCGGGGCGTCTGAGGGGCAGGTCGGGTGGGTGATCACGGGCTACCTGCTCATCTACGCCGTCGGCATCCCCCTCTACGGGCGCGTCTCGGACCTCTTCAGCCTGAAGAAGACGTTCGTCCTGGGCCTCCTCGCGTTCGCGGCCGGCTCCCTGCTCTGCGCCCTGGCACCGAACCTCTTGTTTCTGGTCTTCGGGCGCCTGGTGCAGGCCGCGGGGGGCGCAGCGATACCGGCGCTTGCGAGCGCGTCGGTGGCGAAGGTGTTGCCGCCCGGCGAGCGCGGTACGGCGCTGGGCCTGACCTTCTCGAGTGTCGGCGTCGGCGCGGCGGTCGGTCCGGTCGTCGGCGGAGCCCTCGACAGCCTCGCCGGCTGGCAGGCCCTCTTCTACGGGACGCTCCTTCTGACGCTCGTCCTGATACCCATAGCCCTGCGCGAGCTACCGCACACCGAGCCCACGGGTGAGGGGGGCTTCGATCTGCCGGGGGGCATCCTGCTGGGGCTGGCCGCCGGGCTGTTTTTGTTCGGGATCACGCAGGGTCAGGTCGCGGGTTTCGGCTCGGTCACGTCCTGGGGCTGCTTCCTGGTAGCGGCGCTGGCGGCCGTGGGCTTCGCGTGGCGCATTGCGGCCGCTTCCCACCCGTTCGTCTCACCCAACCTCTTCAGAAACACGGGCTTCGTGGCGGCCGTGGCCGTGGGGTTCTTCTCGATGCTGGCGAACGTCTCGAGTTTGGTCTTCATCCCGCTCCTCATCTCGTCGGTCAACGGGCTCTCGAGCGGGGCTGCGGCGCTTGCGTTGACGCCGGGCGCTATCTCCTTGGCCCTCCTTTCGCCTATTGCCGGTCGCCTCTCCGACCGGATAGGCTTCAGGCCGCCCATCTTCGCGGGCCTTCTGGTAATGCTGCTCTCAGCCCTCTTCCTCTCGACCTTCGGGGCAGGGGCTTCGCCGGTCGTCGTCGCAGTAGGCATGCTCGGCGTGGGCACGGGGTTCGCCTTCTCCAACTCCTCCACCACCAACGCAGCCGCCGCCGCGCTCCCGCGCGCGGAGACCGGGGTGGGGTTGGGGATCTACCAGGGCCTCTTCTTCATGGGCGGCGGGACCGGGCCGGCGCTCATCGGGGCTTTTTTGGCGGCGAGGAGGGAGGCAGGGACTGACGCCCTCAACCCCCTCTACTCTTTGGGCGCCGCGCCCTTCTCCGACGCTTTCCTAATGGTGGGCGTGGCGATCCTAATCTCGTTCATAGCCTCGCTCAAGCTGCAGAAGAACAACGAGGAGTCGAGTCTCCCCGGTCAGGCCCCGGCCAAAGGGACCAAAAAGTGAGTCGCCCGCTAAGGGACAAGCAACTTCTCCAAGAGAGGGAGGAACGATGGACAGCAACGCGGTAACCACCGAGCAGGAGATGCTCCGCTGGCCGGGAGTGACCTCTGCCCCGGGCAGGTTCGGCGCCGTCGCGTTCCGCTATGAGAAGCGTGAGAGCGGGTACATCCACCGTGACCGGATAGCGGACCTCCCCGTCACGCCGGAGATGCTCGAAGACCTCCTCAAGGGAGGCCGCTCCCGCCCGCACCGGGCGGGAGCGAAGGGCTACATTAGCTACCCCATACGGGATCAAGAAGAAGTCTCGGCGGTAATCGAGATCCTCGGCCGGAACTACAACCGCACAAAAGCCGCCGGTAGCGCGTTTCGTCGTTGAGGCAGGGAAGAGGAGGCGATGACGATCAGCAGTCGTGAACCGAGGCGTCGAGGGGGCGATCCCCCGGAAGGAGCTTCCGGAAGACGGGAAAACACCGGGAGCGGCCTGGTGGCCGTACGCCGGGCACTCCTTTACCTGCGCTCGTACAAGGGCGGGGCGTTCGGGGCTTTCTTGGCGCTGCTTCTGGCGTCGGCGGCGAGCCTGACTACTCCGCAGTTGATCCGGATCGCCATAGACGAGGGCATAGCCCCGCGTAGCATGAACGTCATCCTGCTCGCGGTCGGGGGGCTCGTGGGAGCGGCGCTTTTGCGCGGGCTATTCCAGTTCTTGCAGGGGTACCTGGCCGAGAGGGCGTCGCAGGGGGTGGCGTACGACCTCAGGAACGACCTATTCGCCAAGATCGAACGCCTAGGGTTTGGCTACTACGACCGGGTGGAGACCGGACAGCTCGTTACCAGGTTGACCAGCGACGTCGAGCAGATCCGGACTTTCGTCGGGAGCGGCGTGGTCCAGCTCGCCGCGGCGGTAGTGATGCTTCTGGGCACGACGGCGCTCCTGTTCTGGACGGAGTGGCGGCTGGCCCTAATGGCACTCTCCATAGTGCCGGTCATCTTCGTACTGCTCCTGCGCTTCGTCCGCAGGATCGGGCCACTCTTCAGGGAGGTGCAGCAAACGCTCGGACGGCTGAACTCGGTGCTGCAAGAGGACCTGGCGGGGATACGCGTGATCCGGACGTTTGCCCGCGAGGACTACGAGGGCGCCCGCTACCGTTCGGTGAATCAGGAGCTCCTCGATAGAAACCTAGAAACCGTCCGCACTTTCTCGAACAACTTCCCGTTCGTCTTCCTCGTCGCCAACTTTGGCACCCTGATCATCATCCTCTTCGGCGGGCTGCAGGTGATCGGGGGAAGCCTCACCATCGGTGAGCTGGTCGCCTTCAACACCTACCTCGGCTTCTTGCTCTTCCCTATCCTGACGATAGGCTTCCTGGCCGCCCAGATCTCGCGTGCCGGCGCTTCTTCCCAGCGAGTCTTCGAGGTCCTCGACGCGCTCCTAGAGGTACAGGACAAGCCCGACGCTGTGCCCCTCCCCCCCGTCTCGTGCCGGGTCGAGTTCGACGGCGTGAGCTTCCGCTACCCTGGGAGCGAGCGCGACACCCTTCACGACATAAGTTTCGTGGCCGAGCCGGGGCAGACAGTGGCCATCTTGGGTACGACCGGCTCCGGCAAATCGACGGTGGTCAACCTGATCCCACGCTTCTACGACGTGACGGAAGGCAGCGTACGCCTCGACGGCCACGACGTCCGCGACGTGACGCTCTCTTCCTTACGCTCCCAGATCGGAGTCGTGCTCCAGACCTCACTCCTCTTCTCTGGCCCCGTGCGCGATAACATCGCCTACGGCAGGCCTGACGCGTCGGGGGAAGAGGTAGAGGCGGCGGCCCGCGCGGCTCAGGCAGACGAGTTCATCCGCGCGCTACCGGACGGCTACGACACCGTCATCGGCGAGCGGGGTATTGGGCTCTCGGGTGGACAGCGGCAGCGGATAGCGATAGCGCGAGCGCTGCTCGTGGATCCCCGGCTCCTGATCTTCGACGACAGCACCTCGGCGGTGGACGCCGAGACCGAGGCAGCTATTCAGGAGGCACTCGACCGGATGATGCGCGAGGGCCACCGCACGGTCTTCGTCATCGCCCAGAGGATAAGCACCGTGCGCGACGCGGACCTCATACTGGTTCTCGACGGAGGCGAGATCGCCGCGATGGGAACCCACGAGGAGCTCCTAAGCACGAGCGAGCTCTACAATGAGATACTGGGATCGCAGGTGCTCAAGGAACCCGTCGTCGCCGGCAGCGCCCGAAGCGGCGAGGACGAGACTTCCCCGAACCAGGGCCGCGAGTAGCCGTGGGGATGCGGAGCATCGAGTCCATCGCCAGGACGCCGCGGGAGAAGGCCAAGAACAAGGGCGCCACGGTGCGGCGCTTGCTGGGCGAGCTGCGGCCGTACGGCCGCCAGTTGGTCCTCGCTTTAGTGCTCGTGGTGCTCGGGGCGGGGGCACAGGCGAGCGGACCGTACCTGATCGGGCGCGCCATAGACCGCTCCATCCTGGAGGGCGACGTGAACGGTCTTATGTGGACGATGCTGCTGCTCTTGGGGGTTTACCTCGTCGGGACCTTCGCTTCGCGCGGCCAGATTTTGCAGGTCGGCTCGGTCGGCCAGAGCGTCCTTGCTACCTTACGGGAGCGCATCTTCGAACGGCTCCAGCGGCTGCCCTTGGGCTTCTTCGACAGGCGTCCGGTGGGCGACCTGATGAGCC
>JALZEL010000263.1 GCA_030862075.1 Actinomycetota bacterium
TTGCTCCGCCGAGCTCGACCGTGGGCAGCACG
The DNA here is from genome assembly GCA_030862075.1 of Actinomycetota bacterium. Lineage (GTDB taxonomy): Bacteria > Actinomycetota > Rubrobacteria > Rubrobacterales > Rubrobacteraceae > Rubrobacter_F. The sequence goes on from JALZEL010000263.1 coordinate 33, forward strand.
ATCAGCAGGATGCCCGCCACCAGGCGCGATTGGGAACTCATCTGTCGCTCCTTTCTTCTTTTCCTTCCTTTTTCTGTATGTTAGTGCTCTTAGCCCACAGGGTCCCGGATGACTAGCAGCCACACCTACCTCATACATCAAGCTCAATAACTCCCAGCTCTCCTGTCCCCGCAGATCAGCGCGAACAAGGGTAGACGTCGTACTGAGCGAGTGCAATCCCGCGGTGCCCTTGCCGGCCACCGAGACGATCCCCTCGGCGCCAAAGCTCTCCTGACGGTCTCTTTGATCACGTCATGCTTCCCCGCCTGCCGCCGATTTGCTTGTTGCTTGGATGATGGCGGTAATCCTGGTTATGGGACCGTGGACCAGCTCGTGGACGAGCTGGTGAGGCGTTCGACGACCTGTGCTTGCTCCCGAGAGAGGCCGAGCTTTCTCAAGACGCGCTTGGTCTCGCGAGCACGAATGCATTCGGCGCCGTCACGCGAGTTCGTTCTTCCCCGCGACTGGGGACGCTTCGCTTTGCCGCTTACCGTTCGTCGGCCAGTGCTCGTATCGATCACCGCTTCGCCGCGCTGCTGCATGGGGCATACAGCTTTCCTAGCTCATACAGGCAGGTTGCCCTACTGGCGTGCCGCTGTAGCCAGCTCGCCGCACGGGTGGCCCGCATGCTCATAGCAGCCAGCCGTACCTAATCCCCTCGTGACCCTCAACGGCGGCGATGACCTTTGCTGCGTAGGCCAGAACGTCGGTGTGTAGGTAGTTGATGTATCCTACTCTCTTGCTAAGGGGCCGGTGCTCCCCTAGTGCAGGATACACCCCGGCCCAGATTAGCTTAGACCTCCAGCTAGCTCGGAGGCGAAAGGAGATGTAGCAGGCTTATCTTATGGCTTCTGCTTTATCCAGATAGCTCCCCCTGAGATCCAGCCCAACACATACAAAAGAGCCGCCAGCGACCACTTTCCCGCGAGGGCGAAGATAAGCGCCATCCCGATAGAGCTGAAAAGCGCGATAAACAAGAACCAGGTTCGCGCAGTGGCGCTAGCTGCCAATTCCCGGAGCTCTGCTCGCCTCCTTCTCCGCCGCCGTTTCTTCCTTGTCTGCCGACTCCACATACTCATGGTTTCAGCCTTCCCTTTGGCAGCGTTCACCCAAAGATTCATCGATCGTACATTCCGCTCGTTGAGTCTGCAAGCAAGAACGTCTTACGTATTCATCTCCCGCCTCTCAGCAAAGAGCTGGGGCTCCGAAGGTAGGATACCCCCGCCCGGTCGGTTGCGCTGTTCCTACCCGCTGGCGTTCTGCCCCGAGAGACGCTTCAGTTCGTCCTGGGCACGGCCTCCGGCGGCGTTCACCTCCTCGAGCGCCTTCTCCATGACGCGGGTGAGCTCGTCGCAACCGATCTCCCGCGTTACTGGAACCCGAGGCTCGAGGATGCGCCAGGCGAAGTCCCATGCCTCGCATTCGGCCTTAGGCATCGTAGAGGGCTCGCTCCTCCGGGCTTGTCTTCTCCGTCATGTCTCTCTTCTCTAAATGCTTGCTTTAGGGTTCCACCTAGGTTGAACCCTATGCCCGTGGTTTAGAAACCTGTGGCGGTCCCCGCGCCTTGACGGTCATGGAGGCATTGAATAAATAGCCATCTCGAGAGGGCATTTTTTGCAGGACGGAATTCTGCACAAAATATAGCTCGATGCCTAGCTCGCGTATCGACTGGCACAGGACGCAGAGGTTGTGAGAAGATAGCCCGCAAAGCTGCTAAGGCGCGATGGGAGAAGAAGCGGCAGGAAGAATCGTCATAAGACGGTATGAGTAACCGGCAGCCTCAGATGAGTGACGCCTTTCGGACGTTTATGTCCCAAGCCTCCGGGCACGCCGAAGCGTGGATGGGGGCTGTTCACGGCCTCGACGCTGCCAGTGCTCTAGACAAGAAGACTGAAGAATTGGCACACCTAGCTGTGCTGGCCGCGCTGCGCCTCGAAAGCGGCATACCGCTACACGTACAGTTGGCCAAGGAGGCGGGTGCCACGCGTGAAGAGATCATCAGCGCTATCTTAGTGGGGCTACCCGCCGCCGGTCAGGGCGTTACGCAAGTTTTGCCGACAGCCATAGCGACTTACGACGCCGGGTAGGGAGCCGCCTAACCCGACTTTTGTTCAGAAGTTGGGTTCTGGTTCATAGCGGATAACAGAGCCGAACATTCTAGGGAACCACGATAGACTACAGTACCGCATAGCCTATAAATAAGCCAAATTCTCCTACCCATTAGAACCAACGGGACTCACCAAACCGCTTTCGCATGGCGGAGGTCATGAGTTCGAGTTTTGTCGGGTCCTCTTCCAAAACTGCATATTTTGATCGTGCTCCTACTGCAGCTGACTTGAGCTCGCACTCGGGAGGCTATCGGGGCCGGAGTGCTATTGAGCTGCTCTGACCTCTCGCCCCCAAGAGCCTGCGAGGAGGAACGGTTTACGCTAAGGTTGGCAGCGGGAACCCTTTGACCGCGGTTTCGCCGAGCAACGAAGGAGAAAGGAAGGGGCCTTCGTGCTTGGCTTCGCCGGTGCCCTAGGCGCCTACGGAGCATCCTCATCCCGCAGGACTACGGGCACTCGATAGGAGCAACCGGCGGCCCCAGACGGCGCTCACATCGTGCATAATCTTCTACGTGGCTTGCGTGGCGGTGACCGGGCACTTCTATACCAGAAGTACGCCAAGGTCCCCTGCTAAAGAAGGAGCGCTATGAGGACCAAAGACGCGATAGTAGAGAACTGGCTGCCGCGCTATACGGACACGCCGTTGGCGGAATTCGGTGAGTACATTCTACTCACCAACTTTGGTTACTACGTCGAGAAATTTGCGCGGCGCTTCGACGTGCCGGTGCGCGGTCTCGACCGTCCGATGCAGACGGCGACGCACGTCGACAGCGGGCTCAGCATCATCAATTTCGGCATTGGTTCGGCCAACGCCGCGACCGTGATGGATTTACTCTTGGCGGTCAAGCCAAAGGGCGTGCTCTTTCTCGGCAAGTGCGGCGGCGTCAAGGACTCGGCCGAGATCGGGCATTTCATTTTGCCGATCGCGGCGATTCGCGGCGAAGGCACCTCCGACGATTATCTGCCGCCGGAAGTGCCGGCGATGCCGTCCTTTAAGCTGCACAAGTTCGTCTCGTCGAAGATCGTCGAGGCAGAAATGGAGTATCGCACCGGCGTCATCTACACGACAAACCGTCGCGTTTGGGAGCACGACGAACGGTTCAAGGAGCGCCTTAGATCGCTGCGCGTCATCGGCATCGACATGGAGACAGCGACGATATTCGCGGCCGGCGTCGCCAACCAGATTCCGCGCGGCGCGTTGCTTCTCGTCTCCGACATGCCGCTGGCGCCCGAAGGCGTCAAGACCGAGCGGAGCGACAAAGCGGTAACCGAGCGCTACGTCGATTTGCACTTGGACGTTGGCCTCGAGGCGATGACCGAAATCGGCGCTAAAGGCGAGCCGATCAAGCATTTTACCTACTAGTCTTGTCCCGGTCCCGCCTGCTAGTTTTCCGACCGCCCTACTCTCCGGACTTTAACCCCGTAGAAGAAGCCTTCTCCAAGATAAAGCACTCTTTGAGGAAAGCCGCTTCGAGGAGCAAAGAAGCGCCAGCACAGAAATCCTCGCGTCGACACTCTTGCGGGTATGCACAGGCTCCGAAAGTTGCACGGTAGGCTGCTTGCCAGACCGGGGGCCTGGTTGAGGGGTTCTGACCTCTCGTTTGTGTTCTGGTGCTTCCGGCGCCGCTACCGTTCATCGTTTTTTGGGGACCGTGGGGCGGGGGTAGATTACCGCTGTCGGAGTGGTATGTGTCGGCGAAAGGAGGCGTGGTGTCGGAGTCGGAACACTTACCCCGAGGAAAGAGCGAGACGGAGGTGGCCATCGAGACGTTCGTGGACAGGATAGAGGAGATCTATCCAAACCTCGACCGAGAACAGTTCCACGATGCCATAAGCAGGTGCACCCAAGATAACGTGCCGGACGAAGATGGAGATGAGGAGGAGTAAGAACCGACGGACGCAGTTAAGGCGGATCTCAGAGCTAAAGGGAGGCCAAGAGCCTAAGAACGCCGATCTTTTACGGGCGAGGCTTACGGGAAGCTATTGCCCTTCTCCCACTTTTTCTTCTACCTGCTTCTGTAC
>JALZEL010000286.1 GCA_030862075.1 Actinomycetota bacterium
GCGCTTGGAGCTCTTCTTCTCCAGGATATGGTTGTGCCCGCTCCTGCGCCGCTTGAGCTTGCCCTTTTTCGTGACCGCGAAGCGCCCGGAGGCGCCCTTGTGGGTCTTCATCTTCGGCATCTTTTCCTCCGCGTTTCATGCTTCCACCAACCAGGCTCGCGGCACGGGAGTAGCCGTTTCGCCTCACAATCGGGCGCAATTGTATCAAAGAGTTACGTTAGCTGCGGGCCGCGCTCTCTTGCCGGCGGCCGCGCGCCTCGCCCTTCGAGGACGCGCTCGCGGCTGCGTCCTTGTTCGGGGCCATGACCATAACCATGTTGCGCCCGTCAAGTTTAGGCTGGCTCTCGATGCGCCCGAGCTCCGAAAGATCCTCGGCGAGCCTCGTTAAGAGCCTCTCGCCCAGATCCGGGTGCTGCACCTCGCGGCCGCGGAACATAATCGTGACCTTCACCTTGTCGCCGTGGCGCAAGAAGCGCTCGACGTGCCCGCGTTTGGTGTTAAAGTCGTGGTCGCCTATCTTCGGCCGGAGCTTTATCTCTCGCACGTTGATGTTGACCTGCTTCTTGCGGGCGGCCTTACGAGCCTGTTCTTTCTGGTATTTGTACTTGCCGTAGTCCATGATCCGGACCACCGGCGGGTCCGAGTTCGGCGCTACCTCCACGAGGTCGAGGTCGAGCCTCTCGGCGTAATCCATCGCCTCTCTTATGTGCTTGATCCCGAGCTGCTCTCCGCTCTCCGAGATGAGGCGCACCGAGCGGGCCCTGATCTGGCCGTTTATCCTTGGCTCTTCTTCCGCGGCTACTTTACACCACTCCTTCCAAAACCGTACCTACGGGGCCGTTGAACCGCAAAAGGTGACTTCATAGAGAAGCATCGAGCGGTCACAAACCCCAACCTACTCCCTGATTATACCCCGCCTACACTAGCTCCGTCTATAAGAATCTCGCGCTGCAACCTCCGCTCTAATCCGCTCCGCGAATTCTTCGACATCGAGGCCTTCCTGTGACTTCTCGCCCCTCTTACGAACGTTCACCGTCCCGTCCCCCGCCTCTCTGTCCCCGACGACAAGGAGGTAAGGCACCTTCTGCCGGGCGTTCTCCCGGATCTTCTTCTGCATGCTGTTGAGCGAGTCGTCCACCTCGGCCCGGAACCCATTCGCAGCGAGCTTCTCCTCGACCTCGCGGGCGTAGGACAGGTGCCGGTCCGCGACCGGGATGACCACGGCCTGCACCGGAGAGAGCCACAACGGGAACGCGCCCCCGTACTGCTCGATTAGGATCGCCATAAACCGCTCCGTCGTACCCGTGACGGCCCGGTGCAGCAAAACCGGCGTGTGTGCGTCGCCGTCCTCGCCGATGTACTCGCACCCAAGGCGGCCGGGCTGGATGAAGTCGACCTGTATCGTCGAGAGCTGCCACTCCCGGCCCAGCACGTCCTTCGCCATGAAATCCGCTTTCGGCCCGTAGAACGCCGCCTCGCCGCGTACGGGCTCGTAGGCAATGCCCGCGCTGTCCAGGGCATCTCGCAGGGCCTGCTCCGCCCGCTCCCACTTCTCTTCGTCGGCCACGTACTTGTCGGAGTCCACTTCGCGCAAGGAGAGGCGGACCCTGTACTCCTCGAAGCCGTAGGTGTCGAGGACCTCGCGGATGACCTCCAGAGCCCGTGCGAACTCTTCCTGGACCTGGTCCTCGGTGCAGAACACGTGCGCGTCGTCCTGGGTTAAGGACCGCACACGGGTAAGGCCCGTGAGCTCGCCACTCTTCTCGTAGCGATAAAGAGTAGCGAATTCGGCGTAGCGCAAGGGGAGATCCCGGTACGAGTGCGCCTCGGTGTTGTAGAGCGTCATGTGGCTCGGGCAGTTCATCGGCTTTAAGCGGTATCGCGTCTCGCCATCCTTCATCGGGGGGAACATGGCGTCCCAGTAGTGCTCCAGGTGCCCGCTCTTGGCGTAGAGCCCCTCGTGGACCAGGTGCCCGGTCCAGACGTGCTGGTAGCCGTATCGCGTCTGCACCTCGCGCACGTAACCCTCCATGAGGTGCCGGAGCATCTCGCCCTTGGGCAGGAAGATCGGGATGCCCGCGCCGATGTCGGGCGAGAAGGTGAAGAGCTTCAGGTCTTTGCCGATCTTGCGGTGGTCGCGCTGCTTGGCCTCCTCTTGGCGTCTGAGGTACGCCTTGAGCTCTTTCTCGGTCGGCCAGGCGGTGCCGTAGATGCGGGTGAGCATCGGGTTCTTCTCGTCCCCACGCCAGTAGGCTCCAGCGATGTTCTGCAGCTTGAACGCGCCCAGAGCGCCGGTGCTCGGGACGTGCGGCCCGCGGCAGAGGTCGAAGAAGTCACCCTGGCGGTAGATCGTGATATCGCTGTCCTCGAGGTCGCAGACTATCTCCCACTTGTACGGGTTGTCCTTGTATATCTCCTCGGCCTCGGCCTTCGAGACCTCTTCGCGCTCTATCGGGAGGTCCCGCGCGACCACTTCGCGCATCTTCTCCTCGATGCGTGGCAGATCCTCGTCGGTGATGCGCCCGCTGACCTCTATGTCATAGAAGAAGCCGTTCTCTATCGGGGGACCTATCGTCAGCTTGCTCCCCGGGTACAGCTCCAGTACGGCCTGCGCCATGACGTGCGCCGTCGAGTGCCGCAAGACCTCCAGCCCCTCCTCGGAGTCCTTCGTCACGACCTCGAAATCCCCGCCGCCGTCCAAAGGCGCGTCGAGGTCTATCAGCTCTCCATCGAGTTTTGCGACCACGGCGTCGCGCGCCAACCGTTTCCCGATCTTCTCGGCGACGTCGCGCGCCTTCTCGCCAGGCTCTACCGGAAGCTCTTTGCCATCGGGTAGCTTAACCGCAGCCATGCACCGCTCCTCCAAACGCTCTGAAACAGTCTTTGTCTAGAAACAGTCTTTGTCTAGTAAAGTGATTGTAATACCCGGCCCCGAAAGTCGTTCTCCCGAGGAAGCACGGAACGCGAAAGAACCAGCCGCCGACCCAAAGTCCTAGCTGTCGGCCGAAAGCTGATAGCTGTCCGCTAGTATAG
>JALZEL010000313.1 GCA_030862075.1 Actinomycetota bacterium
AGGCGCTCGAGTACGGGGGGATGTATCTTAGGCGCGCCGTAGAGAACGGCGAGGACGTAGAAGCCCGGGGGGCGATGATGCTCGGAGCGTCGCTGGCGGGGGTAGGCTTCGGGTCGGCAGGGGTGCACATCCCGCACGCCTGCGCGTACCCCATAGCCGGCCTCAAGCACGAGTATCAGCCGCCAGGTTACCCTCGGGATCATCCGTTCGTGCCGCACGGATGGTCGGTGATCGTGACGGCCCCGGCCGCGTTCCGGTTCACCTACGACGCGATGCCCGAGCGGCACCGCCGCGTGGCCGAGCTCCTCTCCGGCGAGACGATAGAGAAAGCCGACGAGAACACGCTGCCAGAGATCCTGATACAGCTCATGAAGGACGTGGGCGCCCCCAATGGGGTCAGGGAGCTAGGCTACGACGAGGACGACATAGACGAACTCGTGGACGGGGCTATGAAGCAACAACGTTTGCTCGTGGGCTCTCCCAAAGAGGTCACAGAGGACGATCTCGCGGGCATCCTGCGCGAATCCATGGAGAATTGGTAAGGAGGCGAGATGGCCGGCGATATCAGGCTGTACTTCTTCAGCTGCGGCAGCCCGACGATCCGGTTTCAGACTTACATATAAACAATTAGTTAACCCGATGTGCAGGTTTATCGAACGAGCAACTTCGAGAGCTGAAGGGGTTGGTTGCCCATCCGATGGTTGAGCAGGAAGGCCGCGGTGTGCGAGAGGACCTTCCTGAGCAGTCGACTCATCAGGTGCCGCAGATCGCGCGCCCACACCAGCTTTGTGAAGTAGCGTCCCACGAGTTACCGACCGCTCTTCGGGCGGGACGATCGGCGCGGCCGCCCAGAACGACCCGGCCCGAAGCCTCTTCGCCTTCCTCCAGGAGTACCCGCTCTACACCTTCACGTTAGCTAGTGACGATCTTATTTTCTGTCGTCGAGGAGCCAAAGGCCGGGGTGATCGCGGACGACGAGGAGGAGAAGGCATTACTACGCTACCACGACTCCCCGGCCGAGCATTGGCGTTACTCGCGCACCACCAGCCCGATAGAGTCACCGTCTGAACTGGTTAGGGCGAGGACGGATCCGACGAAGGGTGCGGATCGAGGGAGACGCGGGTAGCGATGATCTACAAGCTGCTCTCTAGGGGCCCGGGAATGGAGGTGACGTGGGATCAACGGGGCACGCCTGGTGCCGTTGGTGAGAGCCGGGGCGGGGATCGTCAACGGGCGGTTGGTAGAAAGAAACGAAGAGAAGGGCGCCGCGTGATCTCAGGAGCCAATCCACAACATTTTTGACAGTACCTCTTCAATAACGACATAGCATCCACTATAGTAATACATCTTGAGTAATACATCTTGATGTAAGTGTTAGGCGAAGGGGAAGGCATGACGCATGTCGGATAGCATGATTGAACGTCGCGAGGCTAGGACCGACACGAGGTCCGGTGCGAGTACCTCGCACCTGTTCACCTCCGAGTCGGTGACCGAGGGGCACCCGGACAAGATAGCCGACCAGATCTCCGACACCATCCTGGATGCGGCCATAAACGACGACCCGGAATCCCGTGTAGCCTGCGAGACCCTGATTACCACGGGGTTAGTGGTGGTCGCGGGCGAAATTACCACGGAGACCTACATAGACATTCCCGCTTTGGTCAGGCAAAAGATCTCCGATATCGGTTACACGAGGGCCAAGTTCGGCTTCGACGCCGCGACCTGCGGAGTCATAACCGCCATAGACCCCCAGTCGGCCGACATAGCGCAAGGGGTCGATCGCGCCGCCGACAGCACCCAGACTGGCGCCGAGATGACCGAGGACGAGATCCAGGAGATAGGCGCCGGCGACCAGGGAATGATGATAGGCTTTGCCTGCCGGGAGACCGAGGAGCTGATGCCGCTGCCCATATCGCTCGCCCACGCCCTGACGCGCCGTCTCTCGGAGGTCCGCAAGAACAGAGACCTAGACTACTTGAGGCCCGACGGCAAGAGCCAGGTGACGGTACGTTACGAAGGCTCTCGTCCCGTGGCGGTAGAGAAGATCCTGATCAGTGCCCAACACCAGGAGGGGACGGAGGAGAGAATAAAAGGCGACCTCTTGGAGGCCGTGATCGAACCGGTGATCCCCGAGGAGTTCTTCGATAAAAAGAACACGGAGATCCTGGTGAACCCCACGGGCCGCTTTGTGACCGGAGGCCCCCTGGGCGACACGGGGGTCACGGGCCGCAAGATCGTCGTGGACACCTACGGAGGGGCCATCTCCCACGGCGGAGGCGCGTTCTCGGGCAAGGATCCCACTAAGGTGGACCGCTCGGGCGCCTACGCCGCTCGCTGGGTCGCCAAGAACATCGTAGCCGCGGGCCTAGCCGAGAGGTGCATGATCCAGCTGGCTTATGCTATCGGGATGGCAAGGCCTGTGAGCGTGATGGTTGATACGTTCGGGACCGAGGAGGTGGACCTCTCACTTCTCAACTCCCTGGTCGAGGAGCACTTCGACCTGAGGCCGGGAGCTATAATCCGCGACTTCGAGCTCAAGCGCCCGATCTACGCGGCGACCGCTACTTACGGCCACTTTGGCCGCGAAGAGGACGGCTTCCCCTGGGAGGAGACCAATCGCGTCGAGGAGCTACGCCGCGACGCCGACCTGTAGCTAAGAGCTTTTCCGCGAAAGCCACCCGGCTGCTGGGATCGTCGGACAGTGTCGCCTCGAGAACAGCGTCCGATGCTCAGGGGTGCGCAGCCTCTCTACCGTCTCTCCGGGCGCTTGTGCCTGACCTTGAGCAGGTAGGCCACCATCACGTCCTCATAGGTCCCAGTAGTCGCGCGAGCGATGGGTCACGCCCTGCTTGCTCGAGCGGGTCCACCAGCATTTGGTAGAGGCTCGCGACGATCACCTCTTAGCGCTCCTCGGCAACCCACGGGTAAAGGTCAGCGCTCTGGGCTGTCCCCGATCGACGACCCCGTTGCGGAAGGCGCTCGCCAGCACGTTGGCGACGGTGTGCTTCTCGAGGGCGATCGCGCAGACGTGCGCGGCCCCGTTGAGCGCGAGCTGCACCGTCAGAAGGCCAATGCCGCAACCGATGTCCACGTCCCCTGACCCTCCGGGGTGTCGATGTCGCCACTCCGGCTGAAGGCGACAGCGCACTCGTCGGCGCGCCCGGCATCGGACACCGCCTAGCGCGCGAGCCCGATTCCGCGCCACGCGAGATCCATCCAGTGAACGGGCCCATAGCCGCCCAAAGTTCGGGCTAGTGCGCAATGCGTTGGAAGTCCCTGGGTATTCGTGGAGATGACGTCGTAGTCGGCCTCCGCGTAGCGGCGATGCATCGAGAGCACGTAGTACGGGCTGCTCACCAGCTCGTCCGTGCCCCACAGCCGCGCCCGTCGAACGGTTGGCCGAGAGCTGGGGCAGTTCGGTTGCTGTGGCAACGTCGAGAACCACGCAGCGGTCCGAAACGATCTTCCGCTCGACGACCTCGAACTTGTCGGTACTGCGCTTCATTTTCCTCTCCGTAGACGGTCATCACCGAGTCTCGGTGTGTCTACGGACCTGAAGCAAGTCCACTGCAGGAGTAGTGCTGCCCTTTAGGTACCTTCCTCCCAGGAGGCGAGGTAGCGGGCCTGCTCGTCCGTGAGCTCGTCTATATCTATGCCCATAGCCTGGAGCTTGAGGCCGGCGATCTCGCGGTCTACCTCCTCGGGCAGTGGGTAGACCTTGTGCTCGAGCTTCCCCTTGTTGTTGACCAGGAACTCGGCGGCCCGGGCCTGGTTCGCGAACGACATGTCCATGACGACGCTCGGGTGGCCTTCGGCGCTGGCGAGGTTTATCAGGCGTCCCTCCCCGAGGAGGTTGATCTCGCGCCCGTCCTCGAGAAAATATTGCTCGACGAACGCCCGCGGCTGGCGCTTCTCGACGCTCATCTCCTCCAGAGCCGGGATGTCGATCTCCACGTCGAAGTGGCCGCTGTTGGCGATGATTGCGCCGTCCCTCATCGCGGCGAAGTGTTCGCCGGTGATCACGCCTTTATTGCCGGTCGCCGTCACGATGAAGTGAGCCAGCTTCGCCGCCTCGACCATCGGCATCACCCGGTAGCCGTCCATCGCCGCCTCCAAAGCCCTGACCCGGTCGACCTCGGTGACGATCACGTTCGCCCCCAAACCCCGGGCGCGCTCGGCGATGCCGCGTCCGCAGTAGCCGTAGCCGCCGACCACGAAGGTCTTGCCGGCCAGGAGGATGTTGGTCGCCCGGATGACGCCGTCGATGGTGCTTTGGCCGGTGCCGTAGCGGTTGTCGAAGAGAAACTTGGTGTTGGCGTCGTTGACGGCTATGACCGGGAACTTCAAAACCTCGGCCGTGGCCATGGCTTTGAGGCGGTTGAGGCCGGTCGTCGTCTCCTCGGTCGAGCCTAGCATGTTCTCGATCAGGTCGGAGCGCTGCTTGAGGACGAAGGTTACCAGGTCCGCGCCGTCGTCCATGGTTATATGTGGGTTGTGCTCAAGCGCGGCTTCGAGGTGGCTGTGGAAGGTCTCGTTGTCCTCGCCCTTGATCGCGTAGACCGGTATCTCCTCGTGGGCGACCAGCGACGCCGCCACGTCGTCCTGCGTGGAGAGCGGGTTGGAGGCGCACACCACCACGTCGGCCCCGCCGGCCGCCAGGGTGCGCGCCAGGTTGGCGGTCTCGGAGGTGACGTGCAGGCAGGCCGAGATACGCAAGCCCTCCAAGGGGCGCTCCTTCTCGAAGCGCTCCCGGATCTGGCGCAGGACCGGCATCTCCTTCTCAGCCCACTCGATGTGCAGGCGGCCCTCATCGGCCAGGTCGATGTTCTTTACGTCGTAGCTCTTTATCATCGTACCCTCCTTCGTGCGTTTCTTACCGATCGATCGTCTTACCGTGTCGCCGACTCCTCGGCTAAAGTCTCGACCTCTTCGGACGGGCCGAACGCGTCCACGTAGCGCTCGGCGAACTCGTTGGGCGTGTAGGTATGTGCTTGGGGCCCGTGTTGCTCGACCGTGTAGGCCGCCGCCAGGGCCGCGACGCGCCCCGTTACTTCCAGGGGGAAGTCGCGCACCAGTCCGAAGACCAGCCCGGCGATGTAGGCGTCGCCGGCGCCGGTAGGGTCGACCACCTCCGATATCGGGGCGACCGGGATCTCCAGCTCCTCCTCCCCGTCGTTGTAGATCGTCGAGCCTTCGCCGCCGCGCGTGACCACCGTGAGCGGTGCCGAGGCGATAAGCTCCTCCTCGCTCTTGCCTGTCTTGCGGGACATCATGCCGAGCTCATAGTCGTTGCCGATAAAGACGCTCGCACCCTCGAGGCCGGCCAGGATCTGCTCACCCTCCAGTTGGGGTGTCTGCTTGCCGGGGTCGAAGAGGAACGGGACGCCTAAATAGCGGCACTCCTCGGCGTAGCCTGTCATCGCTTCGGGGTCGGTCGGCGAGATAATTACCAGGTCGTCGGAGCTCAGGCCCAGCTCCTCGATCGAGAGCTCCTTTGCCTGCGCCATCGCCCCGGGGTAGAACGCCACGATCTGGTTGTTCGCTTGGTCGGTGTTGATGAAGGCAGACGCCGTGAAGTCGTCCTCGATCTCGACGATGCCGGAGGCGTCGATGCCCTTGCTCTCCATCCACTCTCGGTACTCCTCGAAATCTCCTCCCACCGTCGCGAGCACCAGCGGGCGCTCTCCGAGCAGCGCCAAGGAGTAGGCGATGTTGCCTGCAACGCCCCCGCGCGACCAGCGCAAGGAGTCGAGCAGGAAGCTGACGGTCAGTGTGTGGGCCTTCTCCTCCAGGATGTGGTCCTTGAAATCGCCAGGAAAGTTCATGATGTAGTCGTAGGCCAACGAGCCAGTCACGACGCTGCGCACGGCAAAAACTCCTTCGTCTCCGCGGTCTCTGCCGGCTTACACAGTGAAGTCCGGCTCCTGCAAGCCAAAAGATCAATATAGCAGATTTCCGGCCGGATTGATACAGCAAAATCTCACCGGGACCGTTCCACGGGTGGTGGGCGAATTCGATAAACATCGCTCGGAGGCGTACGGCACGGCTCTCTACGTGAACGAAGGGCAGGGAGGGGCCCTGACTAGCCGAGTCACGTAGCGATGGGCACCCGATGGGGGTGAAGCGGAGTTGAGAGGATGGGACGCGGGGCGAAGTTCGCTAGTTGAGCGCGAGATTGGCATAATTCAAGGCCCACACCTACAGGGGAGGAAAGACGTCGCCCCGCGGAGAGGAGGTAGGTGGCCATCGACCCAGCGGCGATCGGTAGACTAGCCGAGGACATCGGGGACGAGCTCGTAGAATGGCGCCGTCGCCTGCACCAGAACCCCGAGTTGTCCTTCGAGGAGGTGGAGACCTCTCGGTTCGTCTACGAGACGCTGGAGTCCTTTGGTGCTGGCTAGGAGCTCTCCAGGCCGACCGAGACGAGCGTGCTCGCACGGCTCGTGGGCGAAAACCCGGGCTGCACAATCGCCATAAGAGCGGATATGGACGCGTTGCCCGGGCAAGAGGAGACGGGGTTACCGTTCGCCTCGGAGAATGAGGGCGTCGCCCACGCCTGCGGCTACGACGGGCACATCGCCATCTTGCTCGGCACCGCCAGGGTACTCGGAGAGCTGAGGAAACACGTCAACGGCGAGGTGCGCTTCGTCTTCCAGCAAGCCGAGGAGTTGCCCTACGGCGGGGCCGAGGAGCTGGTAGAGGCGGGGGTCGTGGACGGGGCGGACGCGGTCATCGGCCTACACCTCGCAGCGTCGCTCGAGGCGGGCAAGGTGGGCATAAGTAGTGGCGCGGTGTTGGCCGCGCCAGATAGATTTGAGATCGTGGTCGAGGGAGCGGGCGGCCACGCAGGTTGGCCGCATCTGACGGTAGACCCTATGGCGGTGGCCGCCCAGGTGGTGACGAACCTCCAGCACGTCGTTTCGCGCAACACCGACGCCAGAGACGCCGCGATTGTGTCGGTGACGAAGATCGTCGGGGGGACCGCGTTCAACGTCATTCCCGACAAGGCGGAGATGGAGGGGACAATGCGCGCCTTCGACGAGGAGGTTCGAGAGAAGGTCCCCGAGCTGATGGAGCGTGTCGTCAAGGGCGTCGCCGACGCACATGGGGCCTCCTTCTCCTTCGAGTACTACCGCGGGCCCGACCCCGTGGTCAACGACGAGGAGGTCGCGCGTGTTGTCGAGGAGACGGCGCGGGAGCTGTTCGGGGAAGAGGCCGTCGAGGCGCCGGCCCCGACTATGGGGGGGGAGGACTTCTCGGCTTACCAGCGAGTTGCTCCGACGGCTTTCTTCCTGGTGGGCACGCAGAACGAAGAGAAGGGCATCACCCACCCGAATCACCACCCGAGCTTCGACATCGACGAGGACACCCTGCCCATCGGCGTGAAGATGTTCGTCCACGCGGCCATGAGGCTGCTGGGCGCGGAATCGCGGACCCGGACAGAAGCCAAAGGGGGTTAACCCGTGCGCCTCGTCGTGTCCGGTTCGCTGGCCTACGACTACATAATGAACTTCCCCGGCGACTTCGGTGGTCGCATCCTGCCAGAGAAGGTTTACGTGCCGGACGTCAGCTAACTGCTCGACTCCATACGTCAGTCGCGCGGGGAGTGACGGGCAACTTCTGTGGGCCGATCAGCGCCCGTTGCCGCGCAGGAGGTCCCTGGCTTGTGCCATCGCCGCCAACTTCCCAAAAGCCACCTCCCGCGGCAGGTGGTTCATCCCGCAACTGCTCGTGATCAGCGTCTGCTCCTCAGGTAGCCACGCCGCCCACTGGTTCATCCGCTCGACCAACTCCTCCGGCGACTCTACGTTCTTGTCCTGCACGTCCGCAACTCCTACCGCGATCTGCTGGTTTCTGAGGTGCCCCTCGTACTCGGGGGTCATGTCCCCCTCGTTCATGATCGCGTCGACCTCCAGCTGGCAGATCAGCTCGGTGGGGTATTGCTCGACGTCAAAGTAGCGGTGCCCGATCTGATCGCCCTGGTCGTACTCCTCGCTGACGGAGTAGTTGCCCTGGCACACGTGCGTCCACTTGAAGGCTCTGACACCCTCCCAGCAAGCGTTGTTGGCCTCTATGGCCGCTTCGACCTCTTCCGTGGTGATCCCCCCGACCGCGAACAAAGGCTCGTCGAGCTGGATGTGCTTGCAGCCCGCCTCTTCGAGCTCCTTGAAGTTCTGGTTGATCACCTCCGCTATGTCCATCATCATCCGGGAGAGGTCCCCGTCGTAGTACTCGTCGTGGGCCACCTTGGCCAGCATGTGCGGACCCGTCATGGTGACCTTCACCTTCTCGGGGTCCCTGGCGTAGCGGGTGACGAACCTGAACTCGTCTACCAGCCCCAAATCCCCGTACTCGATCCTCCCGGTGGCCACGGCCCCTGGATGGGTGACGTTCTCGTCCTTGGGCGTGATCGGCGTGGGGCGCGTCACGAGCCCGTACTCGGCGCTCGGGTCCTTCTCGAAGCCGGGCATCTTCTGCCAGAAGAAGTTGAGCATCGCGTTGGGGGGGGCGTGGCGGTTGTTCTGGCGCCGGTGCATCTCGCCGCCGTTGAAGACATCGATGCCGGCCGCCTCCTGCTCGAGGATCGCCGCCTGCGAGGCGCGCGACTGGGCGTCTCGCATGTCTTCCATGTTAAGCGCCCCCGCCTCGACCTGCTTCTCCAAAACCTCGTACCACCTGGGCACGCTGTAGGCGCCCACCACGGTAGTCGTGTACTCCTCGATGGCCATCACTTTTCCCCTTCCCTTTCCCGACTATAGAAGCTGGTCAAACCGACCAGACGCAGCGCAGTGTAGGCGACCTACCTGGCCCAGTCAATCCAGCGTTGCGAGCGCCAACCAGTCCGACGTCTACCCTGAAGCGACCTTTAGCGCCCCGGGAGGCGTTTACGGTCCCGACGGCCGGTGCGTCTCCGAGAGCGCCGGCCGTCGGGTGCCGCCACATTCGAGCCCAGCCTCTGCGTGCGTGGAGGGAACACTACGGGAGCACCCCCGACGTCGGGTGGACGCCACGTCCCTACCCGGCCACTCCGCCGGACCGGCGCTCCCCTAAAAAGCATTGGGGATGGGCAGCACGGCAGCGCGCCGGAAGTCCGGGACTCCGTTTTTTCGGACCGGCCCTTACGGGGGCGACTTCGCGCTCGTAGAACCGGTAAACTAAGCCCGACTGTACGACACGGGTGCCGAGCGCGAGGCGCAAAAGAGACCAGCTACGGTCCACGCGAGGATCGGCGCTCCGGGGCCCTAGAAAGCGTATCGGAACCATGCTCGACTCGTCGACCTCCCTAGAGCGCCGGCTCAAAGAAAACCTCGGTGGCCGACTGGAGGGATATTTCCGCACCGACCCGGCCTCCCGGGCCCTCTGGTCCACCGACGGCTCCATATACCTCAGAAGACCGGTCGGGGTGGTCGTCGCCCGCTCGGAGGAGGACGTCCGCCAGGCTTTGGCCGCGGCCCGGGCTTTGGGCCTCTCCATCACCCCGCGCGGCACAGGCACGTCCCTGGCCGGGCAGGCTACCGCGCCGGGGATGACCCTCGACACCTCTCTGATGCAGCGGGTGATCGAGGTGGACCACGACGGGCGGCGGTGCTCCGTGGAGCCGGGGGTGATACAGGCGGAGCTAAACGGACTCGTCGAACCGCACGGCCTCGTCTTCGGGGCCGACACCTCGACCGCGGACGTGGCTACTTTGGGCGGCATGGTCGGCAACAACGCGGCCGGTATGCGCTCGCTCGTCTACGGGATGACCGCGGACCAGATATTGGGCCTTCGCTGCGTCCTCGCGAGCGGCGAGACCGTCGAGCTGAAGCCGTTGCCCAGAGATGAAGCCGAACGGCGCGCCAGGAGAGGAGGGACCGAAGCCCGGCTTTTGAAGAATGCCCTTGAGGTCGGCGAGCGGTACAAAGACGAGATAAGACGTCGCTTCCCCGAGCTAATCCGTCGCGTCTCCGGCTACGGCCTCGATGCCTTGATAGATTCGGATACCGTGGACCTGACGCGGCTCGTCTGTGGGTCTGAGGGGACTTTGGCCGTCATTACCCGCGGGGACTTTCGCCTTCAGGAGCTGCCTCCGGCGCGGGCGATGGCTTCGTTCGAGTTCGACTCGCTGGCGGCCTCAGCCCGCGCGACGGTCGAGTTGCTCAAGGAGAGCCCCTCGGCGATAGAGCTTTTGGACGACGTGGCGATAGGCCGGGCGCGCGCGACCCCCGCCTATAAGGGTTCGACCCGTTTTGTCAGGGGAGAGCCGAAGGCGGTGCTGGTCGTCGAGTGGAGCGGGACGCAGGAAGAGTTGGACGAGCGTTTCGAGGGGCTGGACGAGCTGGCCGAAAGGGTGGGGGCGCGGGTGACGGTGCCCTTGCGGACGAAGGAAGAGATGGCCCAGACGGGCAAGCTTCGCAAGTCCATCCTGCCGCTGCTCTTGGGGACGACCGACAAGGAGAAGCCCGTCGCCTTCGTCGAGGACGCGGCGGTGCCTGCGGATCGGCTGGAGGAGTTCGTGGTGCGCTTCGAGGAGATCGTCGAGGAGAACGACACTTGGGCCTGCTTCTACGGTCACGCGTCGGTCGGGACGCTGCACGTCCGTCCGGCTTTGGACACCTCGGATCCGGAGGGCGTGAAGAGAATGCGGCGCATCGCCGAGGAAGTGGCCGACCTCGTGCACGAGCTCGGGGGTTCTATCTCTGGCGAGCACGGCGACGGTCTCTCGCGCTCGGAGTTCCTGGAGAGGATGTATGGGCCGGAGATCCTGCGTGCGTTTTCCGAGATAAAGGAGACCTGGGACCCCGAAGGGGTGCTGAACCCCGGCGTAATCGTGGACCCGCCCCCGATGGACGAACAGCTCCGCATCGGTCCCGGGCGCAAGCGACTGCCTGTGGGCACGAACCTGGACTTCACGGATCAGGGCGGGTTCGCCTCCGCCGTCGAGCTATGCAACGGGTCGGGCTTCTGCCGCAAGAAGAACTCGGGCACGATGTGTCCCTCGTACATGGTCACTTTAGACGAGCAGGACACCACCCGCGCGCGGGCGAATATGCTGCGCTCGGTCCTCGACGGCACCCTCCCCCCCGAGGAGCTGACCGGCGAGAAGATGAAGGAGGTCATGGACCTTTGCGTCGGCTGCAAGGCGTGCAAGGCCGAGTGCCCCTCCCAGGTGGACGTCGCCAGCATGAAGACCGAGGTCCTCAACCAGATGGGCCAAAAACACGGTTTCTCGCTCCTCCAAAAGGCGACCGGGAACATTCGCCAGGGCCTTGCCCTCGCCGCCCTCGTCCCCTCCCTCTACAACGCCATCACGAACACCCGCCTCGCCCGTCGGGCTGCCGCTGTTGCGGGGGTAGACCCGCGCCGATCCTTGCCGAAGGTGACGAAGAAGACCTTCTCCAGGCGCTTCTCCGATCTGCCGCATGGGGTGGGGTCGGCGGAGATCGCGCTCTTCAACGACACCTTTACCGAGTACCAGTGGCCGGAGATCGGGATCGGCGCTGTCCGCCTCTTCGCTGCCGCCGGCGCTCGCGTCCACCTGCCCGAGGTCGTCTGCTGCGGCCGCCCGATGCTCTCCGCAGGTCTCGTGGACGAGGCCCGCGAGAACGCCAGGCGCAACCTCGATCTGCTGATGCCGCTTGTGGAGCGCGGGATACCCCTCGTGGGGCTCGAGCCAAGCTGCATCCTCACCCTGCGCGACGATTATCGGAAGCTCCTCCCCAACGACGAGCGCGTGGAGGAGCTAGCCGAAGCGACCCGCCTCTTCGAAGAGGCTTTGTTGGGGTTGGACACCGAACTGCCCTTGCATAAGGGCTCACCGATACTCTTGCACGGCCACTGCCACCAGAAGGCGCTTGTCGGTACCGGGCCTACCGAAGAAGTGCTCGCGCTCGCGCCTGGCACCAAAGTTACAGTCGTGGACTCCGGTTGTTGCGGAATGGCCGGACAGTTCGGGTACGAGAAGGGGCACTACGAGGTCTCGATGAAGATGGGGGAGAGAAGGCTCTTCCCGGCGGTCAGGGAGGCGAACGAGAGCGTCGTGGTAGCTCCGGGGACCTCTTGCCGGGAGCAGATCCTGGGCGGCACCGGCCGCCGCGCCCGACACCCGGCCGAATACCTGGCCGCCCGCCTCGACGGACACGCCTAGCCGTTGGCTGACACGGAAGCGGCCCTGTGGTTCGCGTTCCGCGGCGAGCGGATGTTGGTGTGTGGGGGAGAGCAGGCCGCCGTGCCGCGAGAGGCTTCTTTGGAGGATCTCGGGCTGCGGGCGCTGTTCCGTCGGGCGGTGGGCACGCTGGACGGGCGGCGGTGTTGGGCCGTCGAGCTCGAACCCGATGCGGAGGCACCGGAGGGCACGAAATTTCGGGACCTGCGTAGCTTGTGGAGCACCGACGAGGCTTTCTTCGGCATGGCGGGGCGGGCAAAGCAGATTGTAGAGTGGAACCGGACCAGCCGGTTCTGCGGCAGGGACGGGACCGAGACGATCCCCAGATCGGACGAGCTCGCGAGGGAGTGTCCGAGGTGCGGGATGCTCTTCTACCCGCGCTTGAGCCCGGCGGTGATCGTGTTGGTGAAGCGCGAAAACGAGGTTCTCTTGGCACGCTCGCCCGGCTTCCCGGAAGGCATGTACAGCGTGCTGGCCGGTTTCGTCGAGCCCGGAGAGTCTATCGAGGAGACCATAGGGCGGGAGGTGCGCGAGGAGGTCGGGATCGAGGTGGAGAACCTCCGGTACTTCGGGAGCCAGCCGTGGCCGTTCCCGAACTCGCTCATGATCGGGTTCACC
>JALZEL010000320.1 GCA_030862075.1 Actinomycetota bacterium
ACGAGATCAACCTCACCGGTGCCACCATCGTCGGCATCGGGGTGGGAGGGCCCGCGCCGGCGCGCGACTTCGTCCGCGAAACCGGCATAAAATCCTACGTCCTCTACGACTACGCGGGCGTTGCCACTCGCGAGTACGGTCTTCTAGAAAAGGACAAAGAGCACGGGGAGTACGCTCGCCCGGCGTCGTTCATCGTTGACACCGACCACAAGGTCGTTCACGCTTGGATCGGGGAGAGACCAAAGGCCGAGGAGATCCTTGCGAAGGTCTCCGAGATCATCAGCCCCGAACCCCCCGAGGAGGAGGAAGAGAAGGCCGAGGCTGGCGAGGAGGAGGCCGAAGCTGGTGAGGAGAAGCCTGCGGGCGGGGAGTAGGGAAACGTGGTGGAGCCGGAACGGCGCGGGGTGAACGCTACCCGGCCGAACGAGTCGGACAGTTCGCCGGAGAACGATCCCAAAGCGGGCGATCCTACCAGGGAGGTTCCCATCGAGGATATCGGGGGGAACGGTCCCGGCGCAGAGGTTGCGGACCCAGATGACCTCCAGAGACAGCTAGAGGCCAAGGATCGACATATAAAAGAGGTATACGATGAGCTCGCCGCAGCGAGACTCGCGGCCGACGAGGCGGTTGCGAGAGCAGAAGCGGACGAGTTGCGTGTCGAGGATCTTGAAGAGGAGCGAGAGCGGCTCAAGGAGAGGTCACGCGCCTTCGAGGAGGAGGAGCGCACGCGCCGGCGCCGGCGTGAGGGCCAAGACCGCCGGGCGACGCGGCTGGAGCGCGAGATCGAACGCCGCGAGACCGAGATAGGGCGCCTCCGAGGCATGCTCGAGGAGAAAGAGGGCGAGATGGAAGCCCACGACCGGGAGGCCCGGGAGGAAGTTTTCCGCAAAGACGCCGCCCTCGAAGAGGCTCTTAGGAGGGTCGAGGGACTGGAGCGCGACCTCGAAGAGCGCGAGGACGAGGCCGCCGGGCTTAGGGACACCGTAGACGAGCTTAGGGCCGAGCTGGATCTCGAACGCGAGCATAGGCGGCGTATGACCGAGCCGGCGAACCGCCTCAGACTAGGAATAGAGCTTTTCAACGACTCCGAGCACCTCCAGGCTGTCGACTCGGTCTCCAAATCTTTAGGCCAGCCGGAGGTACACGTCGCCTTAGGCGACGGCGACGAGCCGCCGGTCATCCTCACCTTCACCTGGCGCGACATCACCTGGCGGACCTACGCCGCCAATCCGGACTTCGCCGTGGAAGAGCCCCGCGTCTACCAGATGGGCGCTGGCGAAGACCTCTCCGGCGTGGAGCGCGAAGCCTCGAACGCCCACATAGGCCCTGGCGGACGGGTACTCCTGGGTTTGTAGCTCGTCAGCTCTTCGACCTCTGGCTACGCGGTACTGTCCCTCACTCCGCGTCACGGCGGTGCAAATTTTGTGAGAACCGCGAAGGAACGGATACAAGCGGGTGTTATCGGCTTCGTCCTCCTGCCGACTAGCTTCAGGGGATCATGCTGCACTTATAGCGGGTTGCAGTGAAGTTGACCCAGCAGGTAGCCTTGCTCAGTCGAACGCGGCGCTTACGGTGGCCCCTATCTTCCTGCAGAGGGCTTCTTAACAAGCATCCATAGGTGCATAGATGCAGCATGGGCCAATTTCACTGCAGAGTGGTGTAGAGCGTGTTTTCAAAACCGCTTGGCTGGGAGCCGTTATCGTAACGGCGAATGGCGGTTGGCTATCGGGAAGCCAAGTTACCCAATCGGTACCCGCAACCCGAGGGGCGGCCGCCAGGTCTTCAAACGCGCTCTTATACGGCAATTATTCATTGGACACGTCCTAATCAGCGCTTCCGCGCGGGCTTTTCGTTGCGTTCTCCTCTGGGGACCTCTTCGTCCTTTTTGTCGCGGTCGAACTCAAGCTTGAAGTCCCGGACGCCGCGGCCCAAAGAGCGTCCCAGGCCGGCGATGCGGCGGGGGCCGAGGATTAAGAACACGACGAAGAGGAAGAGGAGTATCTCTAAGGTGCCCACGGTCATCAGTATCGTTTCTCCCGTTCACGGGGGTTCATACGCATCCACTCTAGCACGCGCTCCTGGGCTTTTCGCCGGGCTTGTCCGGCGCGAAGCCTCAACCGACCCTTGCAACACCTTGCTACGAACGCGGCCGCATATCCATTCAGGGCGGTATCAAGTTGTATGGACCGGGTGTGACTACCGGTCCGCCTCGTCGAGCACGACGTCGTCGTGCATAAGGTTCCAAAGATGTGAGAGGGAGTTTCCGAGAAACTACCTTTTGAGACTGTCTGAAAAGCAGATGGAGGGACCTTGATGGTGGGTCTTCGGTAGCGGCAAACGCCGAGATACAGCTCCTTCGAGCCGCTTTTTGCGGCCTGGTGAGGTACCGGTGGGTACCTATCCGGACTTTTCAGACAGTCTCTAGCGGCAATAGAGTGGATAAGGACGGGGATGCCTCTTCCCGCTCAGGCCTGCGGAACGTGCACCAAAGCTCTTCCGGCATTATCATGATATAAAAGATGCAAAAGCTAATCCATTGGGAAAGCGGCAAGGAGATGGCGTCTTCGAAGTTAGTTCTAGCGGGAGCCGTGGGAGCGGTAGTGGCTGCGGCGGGGTATGTAGCGATGTTCGCCGTAGAGATAACGATGACTGGAGGGCTTGACCGACCTCTGCCAAACGTGCCCGTGGTCGTTGGACTGGTGGGCACTCTGCTGGCGATATTGGGTCTGCACGCTCTGCACAGAGGAAGCTATGGACGGCTCGGAGTGGTGGGGATTAGTGTAGCTTTTATCGGCTCCTTAGGAGCGTT
>JALZEL010000322.1 GCA_030862075.1 Actinomycetota bacterium
GTCCCAGGCTCGTCAGCTTCTGATCAAGGGCAGCACGGGGCGGCTCAAGGGCTTTAAGAGCAAGGCCGGCAAGCCCTACTCCGCCACGCTCGTCCTGGATGCAGAGCATAAGGTGCGGTTGGAGTTCAGGGAACGGGACTAGTATCGGGTGTGATCCACCCGATAGTAATTCTCCTCAAGATGGTTAAACTCTGCTGACGTATGAAGGTTATCGTTGTCGGGGCCGGGCTCGCCGGGCTCACCTGTGCAAAAGTGTTAGCCGAGCGTGGCGCCGAGGTCGTCGTCTTCGAGGCGTCGGACGGGGTCGGCGGGAGGGTGCGGACGGACGAGAAGGATGGCTTCCTCCTGGACCGAGGCTTCCAGGTGTACTTCACGGCCTACCCAATCGCGGGGCGGCACCTGGACCACGCGGCGCTAAACCTCAAGCCTTTCGATCTCGGCGCCATTGTCCGACGGGGGCACGAAGAGAGCTTTCTTTCGGACCCTTTGCGCGACTCGGGGGCTTTTCTGCCGTCCCTACTCTCGAACGCAGGGGCTTTTTCGGACAAACTGCTCATCCTGAAACTGGCGGCGAGAAGCATCCCGGAGAGGACGGAGTCGGCCGGTGAGCTGGACAGCGCGGACTCTTCGAGCCTGGAGTACTTGCGGGGGAAGGGGTTCTCGGAGAGGATCATAGGCACTTCTACCGGCCTTTTTACGGCGGGATCTTTTTGGACCGTTCCCTCTCGACATCGGCGCGTGTCCTGCGCTTCACCTTCAAGATGCTCGCGACGGGCAAGACGGCGGTGCCCGCCCGTGGTATCGGCGAGATCCCCAAACAGCTCGCCGCCCGGCTGCCAGCGAGCGCCGTGCGCGCGAATAGCCCGGTCCGTTCGCTCCTGCGGGAAGGAAGCCGGGTCGTGGGCGTCGATGCCGACGGGGAGGAGCACGAGGCGGACGCCGTGGTTATGGCGACGGACGCGCCGACGGCGGCTCGGCTCGCGGGTGTGCCGGTGCCCGAAGGCTCGGTTGGACAGGTTTGCGTTTACTACGCCACTGACGGTCTCGATGCTGGGAAGAAGATCGTGTTGAACGCCGAAGATGGGGGTTCGTGAACAATGCCGTACAGATCAGCGTCGTGGCCCCATCCTACGCCTCGCGGGGACTGCACCTCTTGAGCGTCGTGGCTTTGGGGGGCTTCGATCTACCGGACGATGAGATCTACCGCCGCGGCATCGAGGACGTGAGCCGATGGTATTCGCAAGCCAACTTCGA
Organism: Actinomycetota bacterium; assembly: GCA_030862075.1. Lineage (GTDB taxonomy): Bacteria > Actinomycetota > Rubrobacteria > Rubrobacterales > Rubrobacteraceae > Rubrobacter_F. Next base: position 1,255 of record JALZEL010000322.1, read on the forward strand.
GCCGCTCGCGGTCTACCGCGTTCCCTACGCCCAGTTCGCCCAACCGCCGGGCGTCCACGAGAAACTGCCGGAGAACCGCACCGGCATCCCGGGGCTTGTGCTCGCCGGGGAATACACCGAGGACTCGTCCATAAACGGCTCGATGCTCTCCGGGGAGAAAGCCGCCGAGGAGGTGCTTCGCGAGTGAACGCGGTCCCGGCGCTGAAGGTCGAGAAACTGAAGAAGACGTACTCGAACGGGCTCTTGGCGCTGGACGGCGTCTCGCTGGATGTGGAGGTAGGGCGTTTCTTCGGGCTCTTGGGGCCGAACGGGGCGGGGAAGACGACGCTCATCAACAGCGTGGTGAGTTTGGCCCGACCGGACTCGGGCAGGGTGGAGGTGTTCGGACGGGACGCGTTCGAGGAGTTTCGGGAGGCGCGGCGCATGATCGGGGTCTCGCCGCAGGAGATCAACCTCGACAAATTCCTCACCGTCGAGGAGACGCTGCTCTACCACGCCGGCTACTACGGCGTCGAGAGGAAGAAGGCCGAAGAGAGGGCTTCGGAGATGCTGGAGCGGTTCGAGCTTACGGGGAGGCGCGAGCAGAGGGTCAACACGCTCTCGGGCGGGATGAAGCGGCGGGTCCTCTTCGCCCGGGCGCTCATGCACGACCCCAAGATATTGTTCCTCGACGAGCCCACGGCGGGGGTAGATATCGAGCTCAGGTATAAACTGTGGGAATATATCCGAGAGCTGAACCGCGGAGGGCTTACTATTCTTCTTACGACGCACTACCTCGAGGAGGCGGAGGAGTTGTGCGAGGAGATCGCGCTCATCAACGATGGTAGGATCGCCGCCCAGGGCACGAGCGCGGTGCTCAAGAAGGAGTACGGAGTCTCGAACATCGAAGG
>JALZEL010000081.1 GCA_030862075.1 Actinomycetota bacterium
TGGTAGTCCTGGCGTGGGCCGTAGACGTTCATGTAGCGCAAGCCCACGTAGTCGAAGTGGCGATCGGTGCCCTTGTAGCGATGGTAGAGCGAGCGACACATGTGCTCGCCCGCGATCTTGGTGGCACCGTAGAAATTGGTGTTGTTGTAGGGATGGTTCTCGGTCATAGGTTCCTCGACGGCGTCGCCGTAGACGGAGGCGGACGAGGAGAAGACCAGCCGTTTGATGTCGTTGTTGACGCAGGCTTCCAGAACGTTGAAGGTGCCGCCGATGTTGACCTCGAAGGCCGAGCGTGGGTAGTCGTGGCAGTGCAGGAGCCAGAGCGCGGCGAAGTGGAACACGCCATCGATGCCCCTCATCGCGGCATCTAGGATGTCGCGGTGCATTAGATCGCCGCCCAAGCCGAAGACGTTGACGCGCGGGTCGCGAAGCGCGCCAGCGAGGTTCTCCTCTTTGCCACGTGTGAAGTTATCGTAGATCCGGATCTCGGCGACGTCTTCCTTGAGCAGCTCATCCACAGTATGTGAGCCGATCAGGCCCGCTCCGCCGATGACCAACAAACGTTTGCCTTTGAGGTCCATTCAAGCTACTCCTGCTCCGTCTGCGAGACGGCGTTCGAAACACGCGTGAAGCTCTCCCCGCGCTCTACCAAGAAGTTCATTACAGGTTCGCCCTCAGGCATGCTGCTTTTCCGCCACCAGGGCCTGTTTGATCGCCCTGACTACCCGCTGCTGCGTGGTCTCTTCCATATCGGGCCAGATAGGTAGGTTCAGCACTTCTCCCGCCGCCTCCTCCGCCAGCGGCAGGTGGTAATTAAGCTCGCGGTAGAGCGGCATCTGGTGAACCGGCACCGGATAGTACACCATCGTGCCGATCCCGGCCTCCTTCAACCCGACCTGAACTTCATCTCGGTCCCTGCCAACGATGCGGATCGTGTACTGGTGAAACACATGTCCCTCGCTGATTTCCGAGACGGTAACTCCGGGAACGTCCCCAAGCAGCTCGCCGTACAGGGCCGCTACCCGGCGGCGGCCCTCGTTCCAGACGTCTATGTGTGGAAGCTTGACGCGCAGGACCGCGGCCTGGATGGTGTCCAGCCGGCTGTTGTAGCCCACGAGCTCGTTGTGGTACTTCCTCTTGGCGCCGTGCGTCCGCAGCATGCTGGCCGCGTCGGCCAGGGCATCGTCATCTGTCGCGATGAGGCCGCCGTCGCCGTAGGCGCCGAGGTTCTTGCTGGGGAAGAAGCTATAGGCGCCTACGTCCCCGATCGTCCCGGTCTGCCTCCCTTCGTAGCGGGCGCCGAAGCTCTGGGCACAGTCTTCCACCACCTTCAAGTTATGCCGTTCGGCCAACTCCATGATCTCGCTCATCTCGACGGGACGGCCGAACAGGTGGACCGGAAGGATCGCCTTGGTACGCCCGGTTATCTTCTCTTTTATCAGCCGGGGGGCGATATTGAAGGTTAGCTTATCGATGTCTACGAACACGGGGGTAGCTCCCACGTGGCCGATAGCTTCGGCGGTGGCAAAGAAGGTGAACGGAGTGGTAATCACCTCGTCGCCGGGCCCGATGCCTAGGGCACGAAGACCGATAAACAGCGCGTCGGTGCCACTGTTTACGCCGATGGCGTGCTTCACGCCGAGGTATTGGGCTACCTCCGCCTCGAAGGCCTTTAGGTCAGGCCCCATGATGAATTGACCGGACTCCACGACCCGGTTGATGGCCTTTTGGAGGTCGCCCTTCAAACTTTCATACTCAGGTTTGAGATCCAGTATAGGGACAAACTCAGTGCTGACCGTCACTCAATTCTCCGCACTTCGCTATCGCTGATCTTTTTGTACCGGTGACCCTGGCTGTCGGTTACCGTGTCACGAACGCTGAAGTCTAGCACGTCGCCGTAAGCACTCATCCAACCCACGATCCCGGCCGGCACGCCCGCCACCATAGCGTAGGGGGGAACGTCTCTGGTGACCACCGCTCCGGCCGCAACAAAGACGCACTCGTGCAGGGTAACACCGCAAACGATGGTAGCGTTGGCACCTATGCTGGCGCCATGCTTGACCAGAGTGGTAGCGTAGTCGCTGCTGGTATGGCGCGGATACTCGCTGCGCGGGGTGAGCACGTTGGTGAAAACCATGCTGGGACCGCAGAAAACATAGTCCTCTAAAATAACCCCTTCGTATACCGAAACGTTATTCTGGATTTTGCAGCCATCGCCGATCCTGACATTACGGGCGACCATCACGTTCTGCCCGAGCGAGCAGTTCTCGCCAATAATGGCCCCCGGCATCACATGACTAAAGTGCCATATTTTGGTGCCATTACCGATCCGGGCACCGTCATCGATATACGTAGATTCGTGTGCGTAGTAATCGCTTATGACTTACCTTTCAACGACTGTCCCGCTCTTCCAAGAGCACTAGCGCAACATCGAGCGGGATTCTCGGAACGTGGTTCAAACACGTGAGGGTTCCAGGGAGATCGACTGGCCCCCGGCTTCCAAGGAGCGCTGCAGCGCATCTAGCGTCCGGACCACGCGCAGCCCGTTGTGGCCGTCGCTGCGAGGACGCTTGCGTTCCACCAAGCACTCTACGAAGTGTTCGCACTCCAGCTTAAGCGGCTCGTCGTTCGGTACGTGGGGGATAAGGATATCCCCGAAGCGAAGGCCGATGTACTCTCCATAGGACTCAAAATCCGGTTTCTCCACGCCCTTGTCGTAGAGCTTGATCTTCTCGTCCCGCGACATATCGTCGAAGACCACCATCTTCTCGCTGCCGACGACCGTGATCTTGCGCTCCTTGTGCGGGTCCAGCCAGCTCACGTGGAGGTGCGCGATCTTCCCGTCACCGAAGCGCAGAGTTCCGAACACGACGTCCTCGACCCCATTCTTGAGGTAGGAATGTCCGATGGCCTGCACCTCCATGGGCGCCTGCTCAAGGAGGTACATGCTCACCGACAGGTCATGAGGGGCCAAAGACCACAGCGCGTTCTCGTCCGGGCGGATAACCCCCAGGTTGAGCCGATGCGTGTAAACGTAAAATATCTCGCCCAGTTCCCCGGAGTCAACGATTTCTTTCAATCGGATGACGGCCGGGTGGTACTCTAGCAAGTGCCCTACCATCAGGATGCGATCTTTATCGGCCGCCAGCTTGACTAGGTCCTCGGCGTCCTCGGGGGAAAGAGCTAGCGGCTTCTCAACGAAAACGTCCTTGTCAGCCTTTAGAACCTCTCGGGCCAGCGCGGCATGGGCAGAGACAGGCGCAGCCACCACCACGGCCTCCAGCTCCTCATCTGCCAGAAGTTCCTCGAAGTCCCCGGTGAACCGGGTTTCAGGATACTGGGCAGCGAATCTTGCCCGTTTGCCCTCGTCTAGGTCGCAGGCGTACTTCAACCTGACGCGCCCAATGCGGTTCAAACTCCTCATCAGGTTCGGTCCCCAGTAGCCGAGGCCAACTATCCCAAGATCCAATTTCCACATAGTTTCCTTTCACTCCCTAAACTCTGGGAGAAGCATTCGCTTAAATGTTCCAGACTGCGGAACAATAGTATTATTGAGCTGGCGCTAAAATCAATCTGCACCTCTATAGTATGGGGGCGCACCCGCACTATTCATCCGTAATTCTCCCTAACGGCTGCTGCCACATCCGTCATAGACATAGAACGCATCCCATGGCTATCTCGATAACGGCTAAACGCTTCCAGAACCCCTCTCAAGAAGTCGATGTTCTGATCTACGTTGATCCCGAAGTTGTGGGGGTGCCACCAGATGTGAAAGATCTCCTTAGAAACTGCCGCTCGCTTGATGCACTCGACGATGCGCCGTATACGGAGCGCTTCGAACCGCTTCGAACGCGGAGAATAAGGTGCTATGGGGAAGCTGCCCCGAACATTACAGAGCCCGTTGTCTTGTCGTATCGAGTCCCAACTCACCGTATGCGAGCCGGACAGATTCACGTAGTAATCAAGCACCCCAGCAACAGGCCTGAGCTTACGCTTGAGCCTCGTCTCTCTGGCAAGCAGCTTAGCAGCAGGCCTGAGCCCAGGCTTGAGCTTCGTCCCTTCGGCTACCTCTGCAGTGGAATTCGTCTGCGCAAGCTGGCGGGTTCGATAGCACACGATACCCGCATTTGTGAGCAAGTCGTCGTAATCGGGGTTGTGCTGGTTCCTCGGGAACACGATCGACTGTATCTGAACATCGTTTTTTCTGGCGATGGACAAAGCGCTATCCAGGTCGGCCTTGAATGCCTCGCGGGTCTGGCCCGGCTCAAGGCAGAAATAGTGGGAGAAGGTATGCGTAGCCAGTTCCTGGCGCGGGCTCCGGCGGATGGCTTCGATCAGGGAGGGGGCGAAGTGCAGCGGGTCATCCACCTCATCCTCCCCGATCGGCTCGTCGTAGGGGTACAGGGCGTGGTTTTCGTACGAAGGCTTCACCGGAGGGGAGAACTCCTCAAGTTCTTGTCTCGACTTCGCGAACAGGAAGCCCACCGTAGCCCACGTGGCGGCAACGTCGTACTCCTCGAACAAGGCCAGCATCTTCGGCACCGCCTCCCACACGCCGAGGAGGTTTCGCCGATAGGGGCCATCGGGAGGAGTTGTGTGGCGTACCCCCCAGTGGAGTTCGAAATCCAACGAAATT
>JALZEL010000363.1 GCA_030862075.1 Actinomycetota bacterium
GAACGACGTATTCAACGCTATAGCAGACTTTTTTCAGAATCTTTTCAGCCCCGTCGTCGACGTTCTCGGGGCCGTGTTGCTGTACTTCCACGAAAGCCTCGGGGTGGAGTGGTGGTTGAGTATCGCCCTTCTTACGGTGGTCGTCCGGACCTTACTCTTCCCGCTCACGGTGAAGCAGGTCAAGAGTATGCGCGCCATGCAGGACTTGAAGCCCGAGATGGACAAGGTTCGGGCCAAGTACAAGGATAACCGCCAGAAGCAACAGGAAGAGATTATGAAGCTCTACCAGGAGCGCCAGATTAACCCTTTTGGTAGTTGTCTCCCCCTCCTGGTCCAGATGCCGATATTTATCGGCATCTTCTATGTGATCCGCTACTTCGGAGGCCAGCCTGGATACATTGAACCGCTGTATCCGGACTTTAGGGAGGGCGGTATCCTCTGGTTCCAGGATCTATCGCACATGGACCCGTACTTCGTACTGCCCGTGCTATCCGCCCTGACCATGCTGGCTGCGAGCGAGATTACCGCAAAGAATTTGGATCCACAGCAGCGCTGGCTCATGCGGCTGCTCCCCATCGGCATTACGGTCTTTTTGTGGAGCTTCCCCGCAGGTCTGTTCGTCTACTGGATTACCTCCAACCTAGTCACCCTGGCCCAGAACTACCTCATCTACCATCACGGACCGGGCAGAAGATCCTCCACGACTGGAGTAGGGAGCGGATCTACGGGCGGGGGAAACAACGCAGCAAGAGCGTCTGCGGATCGGCAACGAGCTAGTGGCGGTTCCGACGGGCACGGAGCTCCCCGAGCTAGCACCGATGACAGTGCTACGCAAGCCGCGAAGTTGGCCAAGAGGAAGCGTAGAAAGAAGAAGAAAAGATGAGCGACAGTCAAGAGTTCCACGCCGCCACGGTCGAGGAAGCCCTGGATAAGGCTTCCTCCGTTCTAGGCATCGCCCGAGATCGGCTTGATTTTGAAGTTTTGGACCAGGGCAGTGAGGGTTTTCTGGGCATAGGCGCTAGAGACGCTCGTATAGTGGTAAAGGGTGCTGAACAGCAAGTCAATAGCTTGACGCCCGGTAAAGGCGCCGATCAACTGCTCGAATCCCCCGAGGAGGAAGAGGTTTTGCCGGCCGAGGAGCCGGAGAACGCCCAACCCGTAGAAGAAGAACTCAGTTCCGCAACCGCCGATGCTCCTTACGAGCTGATCGTCGCGGTCGACGAGTTTATGACTAGCTTGGTCGAGGCTATGGGGCTCAACGCTACGGTTGACGCCTACGATGCGGGAGATGTGATCGCGGTGGACGTGGCGACGAAGGAGACAGGGCTCTTTATAGGCCAGAAGGGCGAGACCATAGATGCCATACAGTACTTGTTGAACGTCGCCATCTACAAAAACCGCCCTTTTGTAAAGAGGATCGTGGTCGATTCCGAAGGTTACAGGCAACGCCGCATCGAGGCAATCCAGGGGATGGCGCATCGCACGGCCCGTCGTGCGCTGAGGGAAAAGCGGCCACTCAGCCTCCCCCCCATGCCCGCCGCTGAACGTCGCGTCGTACACCTCTTTCTCAAAGAGAACCCTGACGTTACAACCTCCAGCGAGGGCAAGGAACAAGACCGGAGGGTCATCGTAAGCCCGAGCTAGCACTCCCCTGTTTCACGTGAAACGATATAGACGACAAATGTAGTTGTATGCCAACACTTGTCGCAAAGTTGAGTTCTTAGGTTCAAAGAGCGTGTTTCACGTGAAACAGTACCCGTGGTAGAGAAGGCTATAGAGCAGCTGCGGCTGCAGTCTGCGGAGTGGGGTATCGCGCTAAATAGGGCGCAGCAGTCGTTGCTGAGCACGTATGCACACCTACTCGCTGGGTACAACTTGGCGAACGTAGTAGGAACCAGTGATCGGGACGAGATCATCGTCGAGCATCTGCTCGATTCCCTAAGTTGCTTCATCGTAAAGGACTTGTGGCAGGCGCGCTCGGTCGTGGACGTGGGAGCGGGAGCGGGCCTGCCCGGTATACCGCTCGCAATCGTACGCCCTGGGCTTCGCGTAGCGTTACTGGAAACGACGGAGAAGAAAGCGCGTTTCCTCAATCACGCCCAAGTCGTGCTGGGGCTTTGTAATTTGGAGGTGCTTCACGAACGTGCGGAGGAGGCAGGGAGAAAGCCTGATCGCAGGGAGGCATCCGACCTCGCCACAGCGCGCGCGCTAGCCTCATTGTCGGTAGTCGTCGAGTATTGCGCTCCGTTGGTGCGACCCGGAGGTGTGATCCTCGCGATGAAAGCTCGGCTGTCGGAGGAGGAGCTGTCGACGGGAGTAGCGGCATCGCACGACCTGGGAGCGGAGTTGCGAGAGGTCCGAGTAGTTGAGCACGAGGACCAGCTTCCGCAAAAGGAGCGCAGGATAGTAGTGTTCGACAAGGTCGGTCGAACACCTCGTAAGTTCCCTCGGAGGGTCGGGGTAGCAAAAAAACGACCGTTGGGCGGCTCATCTTGAGGCCAGGTTCTGCGCAGCTACGACCAATGGTAGATGGTCCGATTTTTCTCACAGAGCAGGGCAGGCCCTGAGGGGGCATGCTAACATTCCGGCGGTGGCCACCGTAGTTGCCATAGTCAACCAGAAGGGCGGGGTGGGGAAGAGCACTACCGCGATCAACCTTGCCGCCTACCTGGCGGGGCTAGGGGAGAGCGTTTTGATCGTGGACATGGACCCCCAAGGCAACGCGACGAGCGGCCTCGGCGTCTCGGCGGGAAGCAACGGTTGCATGTACGACGTGCTGCTGGAGGGCAAGCCTCTAGAGCAGGTCGCTGTAAAGACGGAGGTCGAAGGACTCGAGGTCGCGCCCGCCACCATAAACCTCGTGGGTGCGGAGGTAGAGCTCGTCTCCGCTCTCGCGCGAGAGTTCAAGTTAAAGCGCTCATTAGAGAAGCTGACTGCCGATACCTACGATCGTGTCCTAGTGGATTGCCCGCCTTCTCTGGATCTTCTGACGCTAAACGCCTTAACGGCAGCGGACGAGGTGCTCATCCCGATACAGTGCGAGTATTACGCCCTCGAAGGTCTCACGCAGCTCATGAGGAGCATAAGGATGGTGCGGGAAGAGCTCAATCCGAACTTGAAGATCGGCGGGGTCTTGCTCACCATGTTCGATACTCGAACGAACCTGGCCCACCAGGTAGTCGAAGAGGTGCGTGCGTTCTTCGGAGACCAAGTATTCCACACAGTGATACCCCGTAATGTGAGGCTCAGCGAGGCTCCAAGCTTCGGCTTACCGGTCACCCTTTACGCCCCGAAGAGCAACGGCGCGGAGGCCTACGCCGCCGTCGCCGAGGAGGTGTTGAACCGTGGCTAGGCGCGGGCTGGGGCGGGGACTCTCGGCGCTCATATCCGCCGGGGACAATGTCGGGGGATTGAGGTTCGAGGAGGTACCGGTGTCGGCCATCCGGCCAAACGCCCACCAGCCGCGCCGCAACTTCTCGGAGGCGAGCATAAAAGAGCTCGCGGCCTCCATACGCGAGGTGGGGATACTGCAACCGCTCGTGATCCGGTCAACCGAAACCGGTTTCGAGCTGATAGCGGGGGAGAGGAGGCTCAGGGCTGCCAAAGAGGCTGGCCTGGATCGGATACCGGTCCTGATACGTCAGGCCGCGGAGAGCGAGTCGATAGAGATAGCGCTCGTCGAGAACCTGCAAAGGGAAGACCTCAACCCCTTGGAGACCGCATCCGCCTACCAGGCCCTCATGGAGGGCTTCGGTTTGACCAAAGACCAGCTCGCGCACCGGCTGGGAAAGAGCCGTGCTGCGGTAACTAACACGCTGCGCCTGACCCGGTTGCCAAAATCTATCCAGGAAATGGTGCTGGCCGAGAAGTTGTCGGAGGGACACGCTCGCGCGCTGCTCGGGCTGGAGTCGGAAGAGCACATGCTTCGCGTGGCCAGGAGGGTGCAGGCAGAGAAGCTCTCCGTCCGAAAAACCGAAGAACTGGTGCGCGAAGAGCTCGCAGAACCGCGGGCGGCTCTGGAGGTCGAGGAACCTCGGGATGAGCGAGAAGTCGCCGACGAGTACGGCGCAGCCGCGCGTCGAGTCCAGGAGGTACTGGCGCTGCCGACCCGGGTACGGGCGTCGCGCAAGGGCGGCAAGATCGAGATACGCTTCCGCCAGAAGGAGGAGTTGGAGGCGATAGTCGCCCTGCTCACCGCGAATAGCGCGGGTGAGTAGGAGCTTTACGGGCGCCGCTTCTGGCTTAGATGCTAGAGGTACTCTATACGGCACTTCGACGTTGCCGAAATTTCCTTCGCGTGCGAAGATGATACGAGCTTAGGGTAGCGCCTGATGTACCAGTAGGCCCGCGCTCCGCGGCCGGGAACCGTGTTTGCGAAAAGCACAAAGTTGGTGGGTGTTTTCGGGGTGGCGTTAGTGACACTTCTACTGGCCCGGGCTCGCCAGGGCCGAAGCCGCGGAAGGCCTGGAGCCCAAAGTACCAAGAATCCGACCGTCGAGGCCGAGGGAGAGGTGGAGGAGCTCGCCGAGGTGGGCTCGCGGCTGGAGGAGGCGCAGGCTCAGGTCGACGCCTCGTCGTCGCGAGCTCGGAGCTTGGATCTGCAGACCCAGAGACTAAGAACTTGCGCCAAGGTTAAGCCGCCTCTTTATCGTCCGTTGTCACATTCGCTACCCACCTATTGGCGCAGCCTCTAAACGAGGACTTGGAGGACCAACGAGAGGACGCGGCTAAAAGCATACAATTCAACGACTACCCCCGGCGGACGTTGGAGGACACCGCCCGGCGGCTAGAAAGGTAGAAGGCAGAGTACCGGAAGTCGCGGGAGGAACATCAGAATCGGGCCGAGGAGCCGCGGCGGCGCGAGGCAGCGTTGGAGGACTCCGTCGGCAGGTTGGGGTCGAAAAAGGAGCAGATGGAGGCGATGATCGCCCGGCTGAGGGCCGCGGAGAGGGCCGGGGCGTTTACAAGGCCGCCAGCGAGCGATAGCGGTGGTGAAAGCGTCGAGACGAGGGAGTGGGAGCTCGAGACGCAAGCGAAGACATCGTGGCGCGCCCGGTGGACCCGATTCGCGGCCATGGGTAAGGCCGAGTCGGGCCACGGCGCGAATATAGGCCCCTCCAGCGCAGGCGCGCTGGGTCCGATGCAGTTCTTGCCTTCGACCTGGAGAGAGTACGGCGTCGACGGCAACGGGAACGAGTTGGCGAACATAATGGACCCCGAAGCCGCAATCCCAGCAATCGCAAAGTACCTCAAGGCCAGCGGCGCAACCGAAGACTGGCACGCGGCGCTCTACACCTACAACCGAGCCGGGTGGTACGTCCGGGAGGTTCTCGGGATAGCAG
>JALZEL010000393.1 GCA_030862075.1 Actinomycetota bacterium
CTGCAAGAAGGGAACGAGCCTTGGGCCTGGCGATTCTGGGAAGCCTCGGTAGATCTCGGACCCGGCCAATACGAGATAGTCGCCAGGGCCTGGGACGCGGCGGCCAACACCCAGCCGGAGCTCGCCGAGCAGGTATGGAACTTCAAGGGTTACATGGACAACTCCTGGCACAGGGTAAAGGTGTTTTGCAGCGACTAACCCCGTTCTGGAGGAGGACATCGGGGCCTCGGTCTTCGGCGCCGCACCCTGACCTGGGGGCGTCCCAGGTTCGATCTTGCGACTACCCAACCAACATGCGATCCTTAACCTGGGCGGGATCGATCCACCTCGTTCTTCAGGGACCGCGGTGGCGCAGCCAGCAGGTTAAGGGCGCTTACGTTACCGCGGCTTTCGGGGGGGCTCTCGCCGCGGATAGGTCGAGGCTGTTCGGCGAAAGCCAGACAGGACCGGTTATCAGAGAGTCGCAGACATGGTGCAGCCTACAAACGTACGGGATCGAGCAAGACGCTCGATCCTCAAGCGTGACAGCGACGCAGACTCTACGCTAGAGAGCCAACCTTGAAAGCCATGGAGAAAATCATCCCCGCCTACGGGTGGCTCCGGAACTACAAGCGGAGCTACCTGTCGAGCGACCTGTTATCGGCCCTTATCGTGACCGCCATGCTCGTCCCGCAGGGTATGGCGTATGCACTGCTCGCGGGGTTGCCGACCATATACGGGCTGTACGCCTCTACGGTCCCGGCGATCGTCTACGCCCTTTTTGGCACCAGTCGGCACATGCCGGTCGGTCCGCCTGCGCTCATGGCGCTCCTCACCTTCACCTCGGTCTCCGCGCTCGCGGAGCTGGGGACGGGGGAGTACATCTCCCTCGCCCTGCTCCTCGCCCTGATGGTCGGCGCTCTGCAGCTGGCTTTGGGCCTTCTGAAGATGGGCTTCGTCACCAACTTCATCCCGCACCCGGTCTTGAGCGGGTTCATCTACGCCTCCGCGATCATAATCATGTTGAGCCAGGTGAAGTACCTTCTGGGGATCCCAGTTTCCACCCATGGTTCGACCTTAAGCACGGTGCTCGAGATCGGGCGAAGTATCGGCGAGACGAACCCGGTCACCCTGGCGGTGGGCGTGAGCGCCATCGTGGCACTCGTGTTCTTCGCGAAGGTGCTGCCCCGCCTCCCCAGCGCCCTGATCGTGGTGGCCGCGAGCACGCTCGTCGTCTACCTCCTGGGCTTGGAGGAAAGAGACGTCAGCATAGTCGGCAACGTGCCGCGAGGGCTTCCGAGTCTCTCGATACCCGAGCTGGATCTCGGGTCCTTTAACGTCCTGTTGCCTGCGGCCCTGATAGTGGCCTTCGTCGGGTTTGTAGAGTCGGTCTCGGTGGCCAAAGCGATCGCCGCGAAGGAAAAGTACAAGATCGACTCGAACCAGGAGCTGAGGGCCTTGGGTTTAGCCAACGTCTCGGCCGCTTTTTTCTCGGGCTTTCCGGTCGCAGGTTCCTTTTCCCGGACGGCCGTACAGTACCAGTCGGGAGGCCGGACACAGCTGGCCTCCATCGTCACCGCGCTCCTGATCCTCGCGACCCTGCTCTTTCTGACCCCGCTCTTCTACTACCTGCCGAACGCGGCTTTGGCCGCGGTCATAGTGGTGGCGGTGTACAATCTGCTCGACTTCGAAGAAGCCCGACGCATCTTCAAGATCCGCAAAATAGACGGTTTGACCCTCGTGCTCACCTTCGCCGTGACGCTCTTGGTCGGGGTGGAACAAGGCATCGTCACGGGCGTCGTGTTCGCCCTGGTCATGTTCGTCCGGCGTACCGCTTATCCTCACATAGCCGAACTGGGCTACGTTGAGGAAAAAGAAGCGTTCCTGGGCTTGGAGAGCTACCCCGAGGGTAAAACCTACCCGGAGGCCATGATCATCCGCTTCGACGCATCCTTCTACTACGCCAACGTACCCTTCCTCGAAGAGTGGCTGATCCAAGAGGTAGCAGACAGACCGAGATTAAAGTGGATCGTTATCGATTGCCGGGGCGTCAACAGTATCGACGTGACGGCCGTTGAGGGCCTCGAAGACCTAGTGTCAGAATACCGGTCCAGCGGAATAGAGATCGTGTTCACGCACATGAAGCTCCCGGTTCGTGAACGGCTCAAAAAGGCCGGTTGGGACGAGGAGTTAGAGGACACCTGGCATTACCAGACCACCAGAGAGGCCCTCAGGGCGATCGGCTTGCTAGAGGACCGGCAAAGCTCGTGAGCCGAGACTTCCTATGAGATACCTGGCCTGGACCGGAGCGAAAGCAGCTAGCTAGAGCGTTTTGCACAGTATGAATGAGGGCGTGCGATGCTAGCGCCATGAACGCCTAGTCCAAAGACCTAAACGTTTGGTGTGAGTTGGCGTCACCATTGGAGCAAGTCTGCGAAGGACAGTCTAGGACGACTGAGTTGCTCGTTGACCTCGTATGAACCCCCCTTCGTCGGCGTTTCCACCCGAAACTCTGGTTGTCCGCCGACCTGGGTCAAGACCAGGCGAGCCTTGTGTGGTTAGCTTGGACAATGCGCCGTTTCACACTGCCAGGATGATTCGAGAGCGTGAGGCCCAGTGCGAGGGGGCTGAGATTATTTTGTCTGCCATCTTACTGCCCGCACCTGAACCTGATAGAGGAGGTGTGACGTAAGCTCAAGGGCTTTCCGATACCATAAGACGCTTCTACGACTCGGTAGCCGAGTTGAAGCAGGCTGTCGGCAGGCTGTCCTGCAGGGCCTGCGTTTACTGGAAGCTGTGGAGGTTCGATGCCAGGTTGGAGATACTTAAGTTTGTTCTACTCTAGTGGAGTCGTTGCGGGAGCCGCCGCCTTAGTGTAAGGTGCATAAAGATGCTTGAGCGTGCCCTAGCGCGTCGCTAGGGCAGATCCATGAGTACAAGGGAGGCATGGGGTGAGTGGTACCGACGGGCCCGAGCAGCGTTCGCAGAGGACGTTCGATTTGCAGAGCGTCTTCGACGCCGAAGACAGCCAGGAGGTCGCAGAGCTCTACGACGCCTCGGCAGAGGATTACGAGCAGAGGATATTGAGCTGGGGGTACTCTACCCACGCGGTCGCCGCCTGGTTCTTTGGCCGCTACGTAGAGCCCGAAGACGGAGCAGCGGTGCTCGATGCCGGGACGGGCACCGGGCTGATGGGCGACATCTTGGCGCCCTTAGGCTACCGGGATCTGGTCGGCAACGACATCTCCAGTAACATGCTCGAACTCGCCCGCAAGAAGGGCGCCTACAAGGACTTGCACCAGA
>JALZEL010000373.1 GCA_030862075.1 Actinomycetota bacterium
AGGAGGACGAGCACGAGGATCGCCGGGATCGCGTATCGGGGCCAGGCGGAAGACTCTTCGGCAGGCTTCACGCTCCCGGCCTCCACCGGGGTCCCTTCCGCTCCGGGAGCGGGCCCGGGGGCTTGCAGGTTCTCGAGGTCCTCGGGGGAGACGTACGAGAGTTCGCCGGGCACATCGGGACGGGGGGCGTTGGCCTCCATAACCCTCGGGACTGAGAAGCCGCGGGTCGGGTCGAAGGTGTACCAGCCGACGCCGGGGAAGTACACCTCGACCCAAGTGTGCATGTTGTGGCCGGTGACGACGTACTCGTCCGGCGCGACCCTCTTGCCCGTGGTGGCCCCGTAGACGACCCGAGAGGGGACGCCGAGCTCGCGCGACAAGAGCGCCATCGAGGTCGCGAACTGGGTACAGAAGCCCCGCCTGTTCTCGCCGAGGAACTGCTCTATGGCCCTGTCGCCCCGGCCGTAGTCGGCATCTAGGTCGTAGGTAAAGCCGCCGTCGTAGAGCAGGTATCGCTCGATGGCCCTGGCGGTGTCGTAGGGGGTCTGCGGGCCGTAGTCGGTCTGTATATTCTGGGCGGTCTCGCTAAGGACCTCGGGCCTATCGTCGGGGAGCTGGAGGAACTTCTCGCGCACGGCCTCGGGATAGTCGGCGCCGGCGGCTTCGAGCTGATAGGTAGTCGGTTGGGGTATCTGGGAGCGGACCCGGTAAGAGGAGTTCTGGACCAGGGGCAGGTCGGAGGCCCAGGAGCCGTCGGAGCGCTCGTCCGCGTCGGGTACGGAGACACGGGAGATCCTGTAGCCTCCGAAGAGTAGGTTCGTCTCAGCCTCTAAGACCTCGACGGCCTGCTCCACCTCGTGGGTCTCGACGCCGGCCGAAATCTCCTCTCCGTCGTCCTCCCCAGGCTCCACGGTGGAGGACCACCTGACGCCGTCGAAGTAGTCTAAAGTACCCCCGCGCCAGAGCAAGGGCTCCGTGCTCCTTATCCTCAACAGCTCCGAATCGCGCCCCTCGGTCAGGTAGTCGCCGACGTCGGCCTCGACCGCCAAGCGCGAGGTTCCGCCGGTCCCGATCCTCGTCCAGTCGATCAGCGCCGGACGTATCGCTTCTTCGGCCAAAGGCGTCTGCGGCAGCGCGAGCACTAGAAGGAGTACCAACGCCCCCGCCAGGACCGCCGCCGGTCTCGCCCGTCCGCCCCAGCCCGCCCTGCCGTCCCTCGCGAAGAGCAGGAGGGCGACACCCGAGACCAAGAACAGGGCGAAGAACGGAGCGACGCCGACCTCGAAAGAAACGGTGCTCAAGACGCCGATGGTCAGGCCGAGCACGGCGACCGAGACTATTGGGCTCCCCTCGTAGAGGGTGACCGAGGTAGCGAAGGCCACCACGAGCACGATGATCGGGATCAGGACGACCAGCAGACCGGGATGGACGTCGTACGGCACGGGCGTGACGTATGAGATCTGGGCCGCCTCGTAGATGTCCTGCCCTGCCCGCTCCAAGAGCGTTTTCCAGCCGCTCAAGCGCAAGGGCAGCGCCCCATAGACGGCCACCAGCGTGTAGAGGAAAGCCGCCGGGAACAGCAGAACGAACCTGTAGGCACCCGCCGATCCCGCGAAAATACCGACGAGTGCCGCCCCGAGCATGTATGGCAACGCCCCGTCAGAGAACAAAACCCCGAACGCTCCGCCGGTCGCGAGCCCCGCGGCGTACAGCGGCAGCCTCACGGATCGTAGCACTGCTACCTCGCCCCCCGGACGCCTGGAGCTTCCCACTGCACTCCGGCGAAGGCGGCCACCCCGCCTGGGTGACGCACGACGCGCACCACCGCCCCGGCGAGCTCCAGCCGCCGAATGTCCTCGGAGAAAGCGGCTTCGCGTCTGGTAGACGGCACACCCCTGGCCCCCTGGATTCTCCCGTAGGTATGAGCGGCGAGTACTACCACGACCACGGAGAGCCCCGTCATCCGGAGCTTCCGAACGCTCTCCACGAGCCCGTCGTTAAGTGAACGGGAGACAAGGATCACGCCCGCCCCGAGGCCCTCACGTTCCTCATGGAGCTTTTCGCCCAAGAAATCGCCTGGCTCCACGTCCCCGTCGGCCCGCACCGCGGCGAGGAGGTCCATCGCCCGCAAGTAGGCCGCCTCGCCGGTACCGAGCTCCGTCGTACTCCGTTCCCTGTCCGTGCACAGGAGCCTGAACGGCAGACCCTCCCGGGCGAGGTGCAAGAGGACCGAACCCGCGGCCGAGACGGCGTCCTCGACCTCGGCCTCCGGGACGCGATGTCCCGCACGATGGAGGTCCAGGACGACCGCGTGGTGCTGCGGCGCGTTGTGGGAGAACTCCTTGACCACCAACTCCCCCGTGCGCGCGACGCTCTTCCAGTGGATGTGCCGCCGGTCGTCGCCCTGCCGGTACTCCCTGAGGCCCGAGAACTCGTCCCCCTGCCGCGCCGGGGCGCCTTGCGCCCCCGCCTCCCTGCCCCGACCCCCCACCGGAAAGCCCGCAAGCTCGAAGACCTCCGGGTAGACCGCGACCCGCGGGCGGGTCTCGAACTTTCGGACAAAGCGCAAGAGCCTGAACGGGTCGGTGGTCCAGATCTCCGCCGGACCCAGCTCGTAGAGCCCCCTCCGCGGAAAGAGTATCGGCTGCTGGGTCGTCCGCTCTCCCGGTCCCTCGACGGGCGGCGTCTCGAGCAGGCGCCGTCTGGGCAGGTGGTCCACCACTCCCACGCCGGGGCTTCGCGTCCGGGACGCGTTGGAGACCACGAGCCCTACATGGGAGGGGTGCCCGGCCACGAAGCGGCTCGCGAGGATACGGCGTGCGTATCCCAGGCCCCGGGAGAGGAAGAGACCGAGCACGAGCGCGACCAACAGGATGCCGGCCAAAGCGTAAGCGAGCTGGTAGAGCTGTGTCGTCCCGATGAGCCGGGCTAGGAAGAAAGAAAGGGCGCCGAAAAAGAGCGCCTGCCAGCCCCGGGCCGTCGGCCTCACCGAGATTCGCCGAGCATGCAGGAGGAGACGCCGCGATACTTCGCGCAAAGCGCCTAGACCGCCTCGTTTATGGGGACGGAGGAGAGGATCTCGCGCACCACGCCCGTGGTCCTCTCGGGGCCGGAGCCGTTCAGGGAAGCGCCGGGGGAGGCGATGATCCTGTGCGAGAGGACGTGTGGCGCGAGGGTCTTCACGTCGTCGGGGATGCAGTAGGAGCGCCCCTGGACCGCCGCATGGGCTTTCGCGGCTCTCAAGAGCATCCGGCTAGCCCGCGGGGAAGCACCAAGATAGACTGCTTCGTGCTCGCGCGTCGCGTTCGTCACCGAGACGACGTAGCGCAAGACCGCCTCGCTCGCGTAGACCTCTTCGGCGATCCGGCGCATCTGTAGAAATTCGTTGGCGCTCACCACGGGCCTGAGGTCCGCGACGGGGTCCGCGGAGAGCCTCAGCATGTCCACCTCGGCCTCCCCATTAGGATAGCCCAAGGACATCTTGATCATGAAACGGTCGAGCTCGGCGTGCGGCAGCGGGTACGTCCCCTCGTGCTCCACGGGGTTCTGGGTGCCGATCACGCCGAAGGGCTCGGGCAGGCGGCGCGTCACGCCGTCGACCGTCACGGAGCCCTCCTCCATCGCCTCAAGAAGGGCGCTCTGGGTCTTGGGGCTGGCGCGGTTGATCTCGTCGGCCAAGACCACGTTGGCGAAGACCGGCCCCGCCCAGAACTCGAAAGCCCCTTCGCCCTGGTTGTAGACGTTCAGGCCCGTGACGTCGGCGGGCAGTAGGTCGGGGGTGAACTGGATGCGCCGGAAGTCGCCCCCGATCGAACGCGCCAAAGCCTTCGCCAGTAGCGTCTTCCCAACCCCAGGGACGTCCTCTATGAGGACGTGTCCCCCGGCGAGCAGGGCCTCCACGGCCAGAAAGACACCCTCACGCTTGCCAGCGACGGCGCGCTCCACGTTACCGACGATGCGTCCTACCGCCTCTACGAAAACGTTGTAGTCCAAAA
>JALZEL010000020.1 GCA_030862075.1 Actinomycetota bacterium
AAGGGCGCCAAAGCCTCCAGCCAACGCCCCAAAGCACCGCCCTCGGGATATCGCAACCGGAAGTTGCCGCCGACGCGCCCTCTCTCGACAGCGTCCCTTATCTGGAGCGCGGCGTCCGGCGGCGCGATGTCGGCGTGCAAGAAAAGGAGCACGTCCCCTGAAGCCGCCGTCGCTCTGGCGGTGAGCTGTCCCCCCCGGCCGGGCCGCGCGCGGACCAGGCGGGCTGCGCTCGAAACGACGAGTTCCGGGGTGCCGTCCGTCGAGCCGCCGTCGGCGACCACGACCTCTCCGACGCCCCTCATGCGTGAGAGGCGTTCGAGCAGGGCGCCTATGTCGGCGGCCTCGTTTAGGGTGGGGATCACCACCCAGTGATTTTGCTTTTACTAACATCGCTCGCAGGCACCCCGCTGGCCTCAAGCGTACCGTCAGGATGCGCCATCACCCTGAGCCTCAGCATGCGGTAGACCTGCTGACGCTCATCAGGAGTTAGAGAATCTAGAGCCTCGGGAACCAGGTTTGCATAAGACTCAATCAGGGCCTCTTTGTCTTTTTCTAGGTTAGATATCTCGGCTCGCAGGTCTTTGAATCGACTAAGTTCACGCTCAGCAACCTTGCGGCTTTCCTCGATAGCATTCAATTTCTCTTTAAGCTCATCGAGGGTAATAAGCCCTTCCACGTGCTGCTCCAGGCGCTTTTCCCGCTGGGTGGCGCATTCTTTCAATCTCTTCGTCCAGATTTCCGCCTCTTCCCCCGAGCCAGAGCGCAGACCGTTACGTTCCTGCTCAATCATTCTTTCCAAGTCGGCCTCTAGCTTCTCTGGGTCTTTCAAGATTCCGGACACGAACTCCCACACCCTCGACTCCGCTTGGTCAGCCCGGTGGTTCTTGCCATTCGGACAAGCTTCCTTACCCAACCTTGAGCGCCTAGAACACCGATAGTAAAAGTACATGTTCTTGCCCCGGTTCCGTATATTGGTTGTCTCCATAACGCAGCCACAGCAGCTGCAGCGGAGAATCCCACCGGAAAGCTCCCAAAATCTGCGCCCTGCCGAAGATGTACGATGGTTATTCTTTATCGCTTCCCTTGCCGCTTCTACCCACTCACGGGATATGCCAGAGTCGGGTACAGGTATAGCAATCCACTCCTCTTTGGGCCTGTACGAGATCTTATAAGCGTAGCGGTAAGGCTTGCCGTTTCTGGCATCGTTTGATACCGGACTCTTAGATACCTTCTTACGGTCGAACCAGAAGATGCCGTAAAACCCCTCAGGGTCCAGCCCATCTGCAGTCTCTGGCGAGATTAGGTCCTTAATCTCTTCGTAGGTGTGTGGTCGGTAGATGTCGTCCAAGACGATGTTGCGGATATAGCCCTGACACCAGTATTTCTTCCCAGTGGGAGTCGCTATTCCGGCCTCCTCCAAGCTCCTTCTGATTGCGTGTAATGGGCGTCTCTCCACGCCCGCCATGTGGAAGATCTCCTTTACGATGGCCATCTTCTCCGGATCCAACTCGTAGCCGTCCTTGTTTGAGTTGAAGCGAAAGCCAAAGCGAGCGCGGTGGGTGGCGACGACCTTGCCCTGACGAGCCTTCTCCAATAGCCCGCGACGGCTGCGTTCAGCAATCTTCAACCTCTCGAAGCGGGCTATCTGGTCGAGGATACCGTCTGTGAGCTGACCTTCTGGAGAGTCGTCGCCCCGGTCGTTAAGAGAGCGTAGCTTGCAGCCGTTGTTGGCAAACTCTTCCCGCAGCAGATACAGATACGCCGGCTCCCTCGCAAATCGGTCCCGGTCCTGAGCCAGCACCATCGAGACATCGCCGGCAGCAACCAGGTTCCTGACTCGGTCCATCCCCGGCCTGGCGAGATTCGCGCCGCTGTGGCCCGGGTCTGTGACCTCTTCGAGGACCTCGTA
Source organism: Actinomycetota bacterium (assembly GCA_030862075.1). Lineage (GTDB taxonomy): Bacteria > Actinomycetota > Rubrobacteria > Rubrobacterales > Rubrobacteraceae > Rubrobacter_F. The sequence goes on from JALZEL010000020.1 coordinate 1,910, forward strand.
CCCTTCTCGGGCAGTGTAGTCTCTAAGAGCTACTATTTGCTGTTCTAAGGAGTAGCCGCTCCTCGCCTGCTCTTCGGTGGACACGCGGGCGTAGAGAACGGCCGTCTTCAGGCCATGGCCGTTAGTGCTAGTCATGATTACTCCTCTGGGACGAGGGACGCAGGATCAACGGAAAGGGCTTCGGCCAGTTTGCGGATGGTTCGTGGATAGACCTCGGTTACACCGTCTTCTATTCGCCCGACAGTGCTGCGATCTAAGCCGGCCTTCTCAGCAAGCTCGCGCTTTGACAGAAACGCGCGCTCTCTGGCTGCTCGTACTTTCTCCCCGTCGATCTTCACGTCAGTAAGCATCGTAAGCCTCTTTCTTGTGCTCGGCCAACATCTCCCTTATATTCTACAATATACGACACATAACTTACAAATATCTCTCATCTGTGGTACAATTCGGGTGTCGAATAAAGAAGTGGCCCCGCGAGTGGCGCAAACACCCCGAGGCCCGGACCACAGGGAAGGAGCCCCTATGGCCACCAAGAGGATACTCCGCGAGGAGACCAACCGCGAGATCTCGCGCACGATTCTTCGGGAAGCCGAGCACCGTTACCGTAACGAACTCCTCGACGACGAGGAACGGCAGCTGCTCCTCGACCGGATCAAGCGTCTGAGGCAAGGTAAG
>JALZEL010000045.1 GCA_030862075.1 Actinomycetota bacterium
TTGAGCTGCTCCTCGGGGATGCCGGTCAGCCTCGACGCCTCGCCCAAGGTGTCTGCAGAGTCGTTCTGGACCAGTTGCATGATCCCGTAGGCTCCACGGCCGTGGGGATTGCCGGGCTCGTAGGCGCTGGCCTCCGGAGGCGGCATCTCCCAGCGGGTGTTGACGTAGCTCATCGCTAGCAAAAGACTCACCGGGACTTCGTATTCCCTGGCCGCCTCCTTGAATTCCTCTACAAGGGAAGAGTTTGGCGGAGCTTGGGCCAAGGCCTTGCCAGAGCCCATCACCCCGAGTAGTGCCGCACCTGCCATACCGACTCCACTTATCCTAAGGAAGTGACGCCGGTTCATCGCCCCGGGTAGCTCCGTAGAACCTTTGGAATGCATTCCCCCCTCCTCTGGGAATAGCCATATAGACCTATTTTGAGCCCATTATCGCTTATTTCGAGGAAAGATTGAAGTACTTTGAAGAACTTCAGGAGAAATTAGAAGAACTCTCACACCAGGCTTCAAACCCCCACGTCGATCGAGAGTCGTCCTCAAAGGGGTGCCTCATCTTTGGTTACCGATCTTTGCCTGCTACCATAGCGCCTGCCCGTTCGTGACGTGACAAAAGGGGTGGGTTGCGTTACTTGGAAGAGGTTTCGAGGGCTGGATGAGGCCTGCCGGGACGGCGAGGTAGGTCGTAGGGAGGCAAGGAGCCCGGTGATCGAAGGCTCGCCGCGCGCCGAGCGAGCGAGGCGCTCGAAGACTTCACGTGGCTGCCGAGCATCGAGCGGTCGGCGGTAGAAGGAGTGAGGGAGGCCTTCGAGCAGCGTGAGCGGGAGGTGACCGCCTCCCTCGCCGGGCTCGAGCGCGAGGTGGGTAGCGAGCTCGAACGCGAGTTGCACCGGCTGCAGGCCGAGGCTTTAAGCCGCGTCGCCGCGAGCGAGTCGCTGCGCGAACTCGCCGAGGTCGGCCTGCTACCCAAAACGATGGTTCACCGCGCAGTCCAAGGGCACGATCATTAGCAAGATGCGTCTACCAACCTGCGGCGACGCGTTACAAGAAATCACGACATATGCCCGTTAGCAACTGCGGAAAGTGGGTTCAACGAGTCGCCTCGCCGGATATGAAGCGATGCACTCAGCTCGACAGCTCGGCGGCCATGAGCATGAGACCGCCGTCGACGACGAACGAGGAGCCGGTCGCGTAGGACGCTTTCTCCGAGGCGAGAAAGGCGATCCAAGTCGAGATCTCGCGGGCGTGGCCGGGACGGCCTAAAGGCAGGTTTGGACGCTCGATAGTACGCGGGTCCGTGTCCTCGTCGCCGGTCATGGGGGTAGAGATCTCGCCAGGGGCGATGGCGTTGACCGTGATACCGTACGGGGCGAGCTCCATCGCCATGACCTTCGTGAGCAGGCCCAGGCCCGCCTTCGAAGTGCCGTAGGCCGACGCTCCCACACGGGGGATGTGCTCGTGTACGGAGGTGACGTTTATTATCCTGCCGCCGTTCTCTGCCTCCACCATCTTCCTCGCCGCCCTCTGGGCGCAAAGAAAGGCACCGTCGAGGTTCGTGTCCATGGCCCTGCGCCACTCGTCGTAGGAGAGCTCCAAGAAATCACCTGTCGGGTCGCCGGTACCGGCGTTGTTCACCAGGACGTCTAGCCCGCCCAAAGCGTCCGCTAGCTCGTCTATGACGCCGGCGGCTTTGGGCAGGTCGGGGCCGGTCAGGTCGAGCCGGCGAACCTCGCCGCGGCGACCCACCCCTTCGACCGCCTCCAATGTCTCCCGGGCACCGGCCTCGTCTTTGAAGTAGGTGATCCCCACGTCGAAACCGTTCTCCGCCAGCTCCTTCGCGGTCTCCTGGCCGATCCCGGAGTCCGAGGCCGTGACGATCGCGACGAGGCTCACGACAACTGCTCCCCGACGGTTTTCGAGGTCTTATGTTTCACTTTTCTCCTTAACATGGCTAGCTCCACTTACCCGACCGGCTTTACCCGAGGTAGGTCGAACCGTAAACCGAGCCCTTCGGTGGGTTCTCCGGCTGCGGGGTTCAAAAAGCGCAAAAATACCCTAAGTACTAAAGCTCTTTCTCCGAAAGCCGGAGGTCGGTGGTGGTTCTCCAGAACCATGGGCTCTCGGCGTGGCCAACCTGTAGTGGCTTCCGAGAAGCTGACCAGCTGGCTGCTATCACCTACGGAAGGTAGAGGTATTGGAGTTCGGGGGTGGGGTTGAGCCCGGCGGTCTTGAGGACCTTAAGGGCCTCAGACTCGGGCGGGGCGAGGCGGCCCCGGAGTAGCTCGACGAGGCCCTGTACACGCTGGTAGCGGACCACGGTCGCTTCCTCCACGCCCGCGAGGTCGCCCGCGACCTCGGCGGCGCTTTCGAGGTTGCCCAAAGCGTCCACTAGGCCCAAAGCCTCGGCTTGCTGGCCCGAGTATATGCGGCCGTCGGCGAGCTCGCGCACTTCTTCCTCCGAGAGGCCGCGGCCCTCGACGATGACCCGGACGAAGCTGTCGTAGGCGTCGTTCACGTAGGATTGTAGGATCTGAAGCTCCTCTTCGGTGGGCTCACGGGTTGGGGAACCGATGTCTTTGTAAGGCCCGCTCTTTACGATCTCTTGCTCGATGCCATACTCTTCGGCGGCTTCTGCGAAGTTAAAGTAGGAGAAGATCACGCCCAGCGAGCCCGTCAGGGTGTTCTCGTTGGCGACTATCTCGTCGGCGACGGTGGCAATATAGTATCCGCCGGAGGCCGCCGTGTCGCCCATCGAGACGACGACGGGTTTCTCCGTCTCCTCCTTGAATTCCTGGATGCTTTCGCGCATCCGATCGCTGGCCACGACGCCGCCGCCCGGGGAGTTGATCTCGATGACCACGGCCTTGACGCTGTCGTCCCTTTCGGCCTGCCTCAGCTGGTTGCGTAGGGTTTCGGGGGTCGCCGTCTGGGCCCCCAAAGCGTCGAAGCCCGCGGAGCTTATCTGCCCTACGACGGGCAGGACCGCGACCTTGTCGACGCCCTCGCCGGTGACATATTTCTCCTGAAACCTCTCGGGGGGCGCCACATTCCCGCCTCCCCTGCCGCCGTCCGAGCCGCCGGGAGCGGCGACGAGGACCAGCGAGATCGCGGCCACCGTCAAGAACAGGAGCCCGAGGGCGATCGCGCCCCCGATCACCAACCCCCTCCTGCCCCGCC
>JALZEL010000089.1 GCA_030862075.1 Actinomycetota bacterium
CGCGTAGACGCCGTGCACGAGCAAGAGCGGCTGCGCGCCGGGATCTCCCGCCACCTGGTACGCCAGCCTCCAACCCCGCCAGGGGTAGCGCCGCTCCTCGCCGCCGATGCGGGCTGGGTCACCGACCTTCGCGAGCCTCCGATTCGACGCCGCAAGCCCGCCGACCGCCCCCGCTACCGCCAACGTCGCTCCGATCTTCACATCCACCCTCCGCTCTCCGAAACGTCCTAAACTAAGATCGTACCTTGAGTACGCAAGAAAAACTGACGGAGCGGAGCTTGACACATCGGCTACCCCCGGACGATCAACTTACTTACGTGACAGCTCAAGTAAGTGCTAGATGGGAAGCGTCGGAGCCCTTACCCTTACGCGTACGTTCTCCGGTGCAGGGACTGTGGGGTGCCAGACGGAAGGGAGAAGGCGAATACCGTGGACCGGCTACTCCTCGCTCCATCGCCTGAAGACCCTCCCGATCGACCTGCTCAAGATAGACCGGTCCTTCGTCCGGGACGTCGCGACCGACCCCGACAGCACGACGCTCACCACGGCCGTGATCGCTCTGGCCCGCAACCTGCGGCTCGAGGTCGTCGCCGAGGACGTGGAGACCGAGGAACAGATGGCCTTCCTGCACGCCCGAGGATGCGACCTGGCACAGGGCTTCCTCCTCAGCCGCCCGCTCCCCGCCGATGAGTTCACCGAGCTTCTGAAGAAAGAAAGGCCGAGGATGGGTACCCGATAGCGGTTTGCGCGTTCGGGACTAGACCGCCGCGAAAAACGCTGTAGTATCTCCAGTATGACGGTCATCTTGCGGGCGGTGCTCTCCACCTCGATAGCGACCGCCCTCTCGCGGCTGACGGGCTTCCTGCGGACGACGGTGATGGCGGCCGTCCTCGGGACCGGGGTGGCGGCACAGGCCTACACCGTCTCCAGCGGCCTGCCGACCCTGATCTACGACCTCTTCATGGGCGGCATCCTCTGGTCTATCTTCGTCCCGCTCCTCGTCGACCGCATGACCACCCACGGCGAAGAGGACGCCAGGCGCCTCACCAATGCCCTCCTCACCCTGATCCTGCCGTTCCTCGCCGTCTTGGCGATCCTCGGAATCATCTTCGCCGAACCACTGGTGAACCTCTCGACGAACTGGGCGGGCTCACAGGACCTCTCTTCGGAGGACGCGCAGGAGACCTTCGACCTCGCGGTCTTCCTCTTCCGTTTCTTCATGCTCCACGTCTTCTTCTACGGCGTCGGCACCATCGGCACCGGTGTTCTGAACGCCCACCGGCGCTTCTTCCTACCGACCTTCGTCCCGGTGCTGAACAACCTGGTCGCTATAGCTTGCTTCTTGGGCTACGCCCTGCTCGCCCCGGGGTACCCCGAGGCCGCCGTCTACCTGCTCGCCGCTACCACCTTCGGCGTCGCGGTGATGTCGCTGGCGCTGCTCCCGCCTATGTACCGCCTCGGCTACAGGTTGCGCCCGGTCTTCGGCCACTCGGCGCTCCTCCCCGCGCTCAGGCTCGCGGGGCCCATGCTCGTCTTCGTGGCGGCGGGGACCGGCGTCCAGTACGTCGTCTACAAGCTCGGCACCTCGTTCAACGCCGCGTCGGAGCTCGGGTACGCCTTCGTGGTCTTCTCGCTCCCCTACGGGATCTTCATCATCGCGTTGGAGACCGCCCTCATGCCCGAGCTCTCCGAGAGGCACGCCCGCCGCGACGCCGAGGGCTACCGGGACACCCTCTCCTTCGGCCTCAGGACAATGGCCTTCATCATGGTCCCGTCCACCGTCGGCCTCGTCGCCCTTGCGACACCCACCATAGGGCTGCTCTACGAGCGCGGGGACTTCGATGCCCAGGATACGCAGGTCGTCGCGAGCCTCCTCGTCGCCTACTCCGTGGGGCTCCTCGCCTTCGCGGCGTACTTCCTCCTGGTGCGGGCGTTCTATTCGCGGCAGAACACGAAGACCCCCGCCCTGCTGAACGTCGGGCTCTTCGTGCTCTACGTGGCCCTCGCCTACAGCCTCTCGCGCGTAACCGGGGTGATCGGGGTGGCGCTCGCGTACTCGACGGTCAGCGCTGTCTTCGCCCTCTTCGGCCTCGTGGCGATGAGGAGGGAGATAGGCCGCCTGGGTGGCCGACGCCTCCTGCGCTCCGGGGCCAGGGTCCTTGCCGCCGGCGCCGTCATGTATGCCGTCGCTGAAGGCGGAACGGTGCTCCTTGGGACTGGCTCGGGGTTCCTGGAGCGGGCGGTCATCCTCGCCGTCGTCGGAAGCGCTTCCCTTGCAGCCTACCTCGGTGCGGCGTATCTGCTCGGGGCGGAGGAGCTGAAGTCCGTCTTCGCCCTGCTCAGGCGACGGGTAAAAGGGGAAGGTTGAGCTAAGGATTACTCTTCAGAAGATCCCGGATCGTCCAAGATCTCCGCGTCTTCGGAGGGCTCCTCAGAGTTTTCCGCGTCCTTAGAGCTCTGCGAGCCGTCCTGGGCTTGCCAGACGGCCGCCGAGATATTCTCTAGGAGGATCTTGCCTTCTTTCGGGTCTTCCGTACCATGTTTGCTGAAGATCGCCACCACGTACGGGCGGTCTTCGTGCCAGATGAACCCGGCCTCGTCGTAGACCCTATAGAGCCAACCCCCCTTGTAGGCCACCTCGGTGCCCTCGGGGAGACCGGACTGCAACCCCGACTCCAGGGTGTTTTGGTACATGAGTTTCATCATATCCTCGCAGCTCTCGGGGTTCGCGGCCCGCCCGGCGGCGACCGCGCCCAGGATAGCCGCCATGTCACGGGGCGTAGTCTGATTGTCTAAAGACGGGACGGCGGCCCGCTCGCTGGTCACCTTCTGGCGGATCACCGTGTCGGTGGCTCCCAGAGAGGCGGAGAGCTGGTTGACGTACTCGGGTCCTCCCACGGCGCGCATGAGCGCGTTGGTAGCCACGTTGTCCGATTGGGTCATCATCATCAACAGGTAGTCCTCTACGGTGTGCGCCGTGCCGGCCTCCTCCCACTGCATCCACCCGGCCCCGCCCGCCCAGTCCTCGGGTTTGGTCTCGAACATATCCCGCGAGGAGAACGCGCCCTCGTCCATCCTGCGGTAGACAGCCACCATGATCGGCACCTTGATGACCGAGGCGCCGAAGAACACCTCGTCCGGGTTTACCCCGTAACCGTAGCCGCCTTTCAGGTCCTGTGCGTACACCCCGGCGACGCCCTCGCGTGCGTTCCCGTAGTCCTCGATCACCTGCCGCGCTTCTTCGAGCCCCTCGTCAACCCGCTCGCGCTCGTCCTCGGGCACCTCGTCGACGCTCGCTTCCGCCGGCGGGACCTCGGCCGCCTCGACGGGGGGCAGGCTCCCGGCCTCTACGGGCTCCATCAAGAGCCCCGAGGGTTCGGCGGCGGCCATGCTCTGGGGGTAGAGGGAACCCACGAGGTCCTTGGGCACCCCGTCCAGCACGCTCCTCTCGTACTCGGGGTACTCCGGCTCGTCGGCGCGGATCGACCTTCGGGCCTCCCACGAGTCGTCCGCTCGCTGGAGAAAGAGGACGTAGGTCCCCCTCTCCTCCTCAGGCAACTCGATCCTCACCGAGGCCCACGAGGGGTCGAGCTTGCTCTGGTAGACGCCCTGCACGTCCTCGGGGCCTACCCCCGGAAGCTCGGGAGCCACGGCCCCGTAAGCTACGGCCGCCGGCGTATCTTCTGTCTGCTCTGGAACGGGCTCCGGGCCGGCTTCCCCGTCGGGGGGCACCGGATTGGACTGCGCCTCCTCTTCTTTGGGCGGGGCTTTTGTTTTGGACAGCTCGGGGAGGTTCAACTCGCCGCCCGAGGTATACAAGACGCCCACGATGCCCACCAGGAACGCCAGCAGGACCATGAGCGCGCGCAGGAAGCGGCGCCGGCGTCGGACCCGATCCCCGAACAACCGCCGGGAACGGCGATCGGTACGCCGGGACCGGCGATCGGTACGCAGCAGGTTCATGCGCAACAGGTCCGCACCGTGGCCAGACCGGCTCGCAACCAGCGTTTGAAACCTTTCATCACGGGGGGATATCCTAGCACGTAAAGCAAACGATTTGCCTTGACGCCGCGCTTTAAGCTCCGCCACCCTCCCGGTGTATCTCCTGTCCGATGGTCGCTAGCGCTTGGACTTTGTGGGGTTGCTCCTTTACACTCTGGCGTTGGACCCAACCTGCACGGCAAATCCTGCGGAGTGGAAAGCTTTGCGCCGCGACGAAGGAGGAAGAGAGGAAGTGGAATGGGAGGGGCGGCCGAAAAAGGTAGCGGCCGTATCGCGATGAAGTTATCGGTCCGGCCAGCCGAGAGTGCGGATCTCGCGGGCATCGACAAGCTGCGCAGCCTCGTGTACCCTGTCTCGCAAGACTCCCACGATCCGGATTGGCACCATTCCCTCTGGCGCTGGATAGAGAGGCACCCGCTGGCGGACGAGGAGTTACACCGCTGGGTGCTGGTCACCGAAGAAGAGGAGGTAGTGGGCCACCTGGCGGCGATGCCGCAGTGCTACCGGATAGGCGGCCGGCGGGTCGTCGCCCACACGCCCGCGGACTACCAGGTGCTCCCCCAATACGGCTTCCACGCCCTCTTGCTAATGCGAAAGTTCTTCCGCACCGTCCAGAATTGCGTGTCGATCGACATGCTGCCGTCGGTCATAGCGGTCGAGACGCGCCTGGGGGCCGAAGAGGCGGGGGAGATGGAGTACATGGCGAAACTCTTGAACGTCTCGAGGCTCCCGGCGCCGCCGCTCCCCGCGCCGGTGAAGAGGCTGCTCGGCCTTCGGGAGCGGGAGCCCATACGGCCTCTCGCGTACGCGAACCTGTCCCGGGAAGAAGCAGCGGATCTCGAGGACCGTGTCTGGGTACCGACGCGTCCGCGCGCGCCGATCCCCGCACCGCTAAAAAGTCTCCTGAACGGGGGGCTCCACCTGGTCGATGAAGCGCTCGGTAGCGCTTTCGGGGCCAAACTGAAGGTCGAGAAGCTGGAGGATTTCGACGAGTCTTTCGACGAGTTGTTCGAGAAGATCTCCTCGCGGGTGCCCTGCATGGTGGAGAAGGGCTCGGCGTTCTTGCGCTGGCGTTACGGCCCCGGTTCTCCTCAGTACCCAGTGTCGATCCTAGGCGTGAAGGAGGGGGAGAGCCTCCTCGGTTACACTGTGCTCGGGGTGACCATACCGGGCTTCTTCGACGGCCTACGCGACGCTTACATACTCGACTTCGTGACGCTCCCGGGGCGCCACGACGTGGCGCGGGCGCTGCTCCCGGAGGTAGTCCGTTTCTTCCGGCGGGCGGGAGTGCCCCTTGTCAGGTACAGGTTCCTCGAGTCGCCCACCTCGCCCCGATCAAGCGATTTGCTGCGCATGGGCTTCTTCCCCCGCAAAGGGAGGCGCAACAAGCTACTGTTCAAGTTCAAGGACCCAGGCCTGCACAAGACGGCCCGTGATATCGACAACTGGTCGTACAACATCGGCGATGGGGAAGCGACCTTCTGGGTCAGGCTAAGTTAGATTAGGAGGTATCGAGTATGGAGATAGATACTGAGAACGCCTCCGCCGAGATACGCGGGTGGCTCCGGGAGAACGTGACGGGTGGGCGCGACGTCCCCGACGACGAGCTCCTGATCGAGAACGGCGTCCTGACGTCGCTGCAGACGGTGGAGCTGGTCATGGTCATGGAGGACAGGTTCGGCATCGTAGTCGAGGACGAGGAGCTGAACGAGGAGACCTTCGGGTCCATCAGGTCCATCGCCGAGCTGGTGGCGAGCAAGACGGGGTGAGCGTGCGCCCGGAATTCACCCTGCACGACCTGCTCGATAACTCCGTGGAGCGCGACCCCGACGGAGTAGCGATCGTCGACGGTAATATCGAGTACACCTACGGGGACCTGGACCGCCAGAGCAACGCTTTGTGTGCCGCGCTAGGGGAGGCGGGGGTCAAGAAGGGGGATCGCGTAGGCGTCTACATGGAGAAGTCTTGGGAAGCCATAGTGGCGATGCTCGCTGCCTCCCGGGCCGGCGCTGCCTACGTGAACATAAACCCCCTCTTCAAGCCACCGCAGGTTGCGTACATAGCGCAAGACTGCGACGTACGCGTCGTGATCGGGGACTCCGCCAAGCTCGACGAGCTAGAGGCGGGGACGCTCTCGGGGACGGCCTTCTACAAAGGCGACCCTCCGCGCGAGAAGGCTGCTGGGAGCCTCGCGAACCTCGCGGAGGTGCTCGGCTCGGGCGACGCCCCCAAAGAGACGAGACAGGTCTCGGAGGTGGACCTGGGGACGATCCTGTATACCTCGGGCTCCACCGGGATGCCCAAAGGCGTTGCGACCAGCCAGCGCAACATCGTGGCGGGGGCCCAGATCGTCTCGACGTACCTGAACAACACTAAAGAAGACCGCATCCTCTCTGCGCTGCCGCTGAACTTCGACGCCGGGATGAGCCAGTTCACCACCGCGCTTAGGGTGGGGGCGACGCTGGTGTTGCAGCGTTCGCGGCTGCCTGGGGACCTGATCAGGGGGCTCAGGCGACACAGGATCACGGGCCTCACCGGGGTGCCGCCGCTGTGGACACTCCTCTTGCGCAGCGCGAAGTCCATCGAAGAGGAGCCGCTCGAGAACCTGCGCTACATCGCCAACACCGGCGGTCGGATACCCCAGGCGAACCTGGACGAGCTCAGGCGTCTTCTGGAGCCTGCGGGCACCAAGATCTACTTAATGTACGGCCTCACCGAGGCGTTCCGTTCCACGTACCTGCCGCCCGAGGAGGTCGAGCGGGGGTCGACCTGCATCGGCAAGGCCATCCCGGACACCGAGATCCTGGTGATAAACAAGGACGGCCAGGAGTGCGCCCCCGGCGAGGTTGGCGAGTTGGTCCACCGGGGACCTACGGTGGCGATGGGCTACTGGGGCAAGGAGGAGGCGACGCGTAGGGCGTACCGTACAAACCCCGTGGCACCGCCGGAGCTTCTGGACGTGGAGAGGGTAGTCTACTCCGGCGACCTCGTGCGGCGCGACGAGGAGGGCTTCCTATACTTCATCGGGCGCGAGGACGCGATGATCAAGACGCAAGGCTACCGCCTGAGCCCGGAGGAGGTGGAGAGCCTCCTAGTGGGCTCGGGGACGGTGCGAGAAGCTTGCGCCTTCGGGGTCGAAGACCCGGAGGTTGGGCACCACGTTTACGCGGTGGTGTCCCTCAAAGACGGCGAGGATGAGAGCTCTGTGGAGACGATCCGGGAGTACGTCGTAAAGAACGGGCCGCCATACATGGTGCCAAGAGAGATATTCGTCCAGCACGAGTTGCCGAAGACAGGTTCCGGCAAAATCGACCGCAAAGGGTTAAGCGATGCTTTCGCAAGTAGATAAGGCTCACGCTCTAGCCGAGCGCTTCGGCGGGTACAGGGACGGCGAGTTCTACCCCGGGGGGGTGCCGATCTCGCGCATAGCGGCGGAGTATGGCACGCCCTTCTACCTCTACAACGGGGAGATGATCGTGGACAGGGTCCGCCGCGTCCGAGAGGCCCTGGGCACGGAGGTAGCCTTCTCTCTCAAGGCCAACCCCAACCTCGCCGTGTGCCAGCTCATAGCCAGCCAGCGAGAGGTCGGTGCCGAGGTCGCCTCGTCTGGCGAGCTGGTCGTGGCGCGGGCCTCGGGGTTCGAGCCGGAGGACATCGTCTTCGCCGGGCCCGCCAAGACCGACGACGAGCTAAGAAGGTCCATCGAGGAGGGGATCTTCGCGGTCAACGTGGAGTCATTGAACGAGATCGACCGCCTCGCCTCGATCGCGGAGCGGAAGGGGCGCAGGATCGGGGTGGGCTTGAGGATCAATCCTGCCGCGCAGCTCATGGGCTCGCAGATGCGAATGGGCGGCACGGTCGGACAGTTCGGCATCGACCAGGACGACCTTGCCGAGGCGGTGAGGAAGACGCTCTCGCTAGAACAGCTCATCTTGCGTGGCATCCACGTGTACACCGCGACCCAGGTGTTCGAGGTCGAGCCGCTCCTGGAGCACTGTCGCAACATCGTCGAGATAGCCCTCGAAGCCGCGGACGTTGCCGGACAACCCCTGGAGATGATCGACTTCGGGGGCGGCTTCGGGGTGCCTTACTTCGAGAAGATGGCCGAGTTCGACCTGGAGAGTTTCGGGGAGGGCTTCAGGGAGCTCCTTTCGTCCTACCGCTCCGACCCGCGCCTCTCCGGCTGCCGGTTCCTCTTCGAGCTGGGCCGCTACCTGGTGGCGGACGCGGGGTTGTACGTGACGCGCGTGGTGGACGTGAAGCGGATGAGGGGGAAGACCTTCGCCGTCACCGACGGCGGCATGAACCACCACCTCACCGCGACGGGGAACATGGGGCAGGTCTTCCGCAAGTCCTACCCGCTCTCGAACCTGAGCCACGTGAGAGCGGGTACGGGCGAAGAGGGCGTGGCGGTGGCGGGTCCTTGCTGCACGCCGCTCGACGTGTTCGGCACCAACATCCCCCTGGTGGAGCCGGAGGCCGGGGACCTTATAGGGGTGTTCTACAGCGGGGCGTACGGTTACAGCGCCAGCAATTTGGGCTTCTTGAGCCATCCTACGCCAGCGGAGGTGCTGCTCTGGCAGGGCGAGGCGCGCCTCTTGCGGCCTCTGGGCAAGCCTGAAGACGTGCTCAAGGGACAAGGGGCGCTGCCGACGCCGGGGCAAGAACCCGGCGTCCTCAGGTAGGGGGCTAGCCGTAAGCCTGCGGACCACGCGAGCTACCACCTCCTACACTGTTAGGGAGGCCCGAGGCGTCACGCGGGACGAGTGGGACGGCTGGCTCCGAACTTCGCCGGGTGGCGATCACGTCCTGCAGAGCTACGCGTGGGGTGAGTTCAAACAGCGTCAGGGCTGGAGGCCCGTCCGTCTGGTGCTCGAGAGGGATGGTGAGGTGGTAGGGCTCGGGCAGTTCCTCGCCTACAACACCGCTCCGATTCCCGGTGACCTCTGGTACTGCACCAAGGGCCCCTGGCTGCCCTGGGAAGACGAGGAAGCCGTTCGTGCCTTCTTCGAGGGTGTGGTCGCTGTCGCTGGGCGCAAAGGGGCGCACACCGTCAAGATAGAGCCCGAGGTCTTAGAGCAACAGGAGGACGTAAAAGCGCTGCTGCTGGATGAGATCGGTTTTCGGAAAGCCCGCTACGACCTCAACCACAAGACCACCATGTTCGTAGACCTCGAGCCCCCCGAAGAGGATCTTCTCGCGCAAATGAAGGGCAAGACGCGCTACAACGTCCGCCTCGCGGTCAGGAAGGGCATCGAGGTCGTCGAGCCCGGCTTCGAGGAGGCCTGGGACACGTTCTTCGAGCTGATGCAGGTCACGGCCGAGCGGAACGGCTTCGTCATCAGGAGGTCGCCCGAGTACCTGCATGATTCGATGCGGGCGATGTACGAGGCGCACCAAGGGAGCATCTCCTTCGCCATGCACGAGGGAGCGCCGCTGGCCGCCGTCTTCGTCTTCGCCTTCGGCGAGAAGTGTTGGTACATTCACGGCGCTTCGAGCAACGAGAAGCGTAACCTCATGCCTACCTACCTCCTGCAGTGGGAGGTGATGTGCCGGGCCAAAAGGCGCGGCCTAAAGCGTTACGACATGGTAGCCGTGCCCAGGCCCGAGAACCTCAACGAGGACGACCCCTTATGGGGCGTCTACAAGTTCAAGCTGGGCTTTGGTGGGGAGATCTTGGACTTCTTAGGCTGCCTCGACCTGCCGGTCAAGAGTGCCCACGCCGCCGCGTGGCGTAAGTTCGAGCCCGTGTACTACCGCCTGTACCAGAAGCTGAAGAACAACGTATTTTATTAAGGTGTCAGTCATTTGGTAGGTAGCATAGGCTCGTCCCCGCGAGAATGCGTACCTCAAATGCCAAAACAACGCTCTTCGTAGCAGAGCCGGATCTTCGACCCTTCGCTGGTACTACCTGACACCTAATAATCGACGGGCGCCGGTTTGGCCTCTTCGGAGTCGGGCCTGATGACCTTCCCCTTCTCGTCCGTCAGGGGTTTGTAGACGTCGGTGTGGAGCTCGCCGTCTTGAACGACCTCACCGTCCTCCGTTACCTTCTTGTAGGTGATCCACTTGGAGTAGTCGGGTCCCAGGTACTCGGGTTCGGAGTCCATCTCGACCTTCTTGCCGGTGGGCTGGCCCCAGATCTCGGCGTATATGTAGCCGTCTTCTCTGACGGTCTCCTTGATGAGTATGTAGCCGTCCGTGGTGTTCTTGAACTTCATGTCCAGGGACCCGAACCACACCGTGGCATCCATGCCGGGTCGGATGTAGGGTAACTGCGCGTAGTGCGGGTGGCGTTCCACGATCTCCAGGCCGGCGTAGTTGGCCGCCATGTACAGGGTCGAGGAGACCTGGCAGAGGCCCCCACCGTCGGCCTTCTCCTCCTTGCCCTCGATGATAACCTTCGTCTTGTTGTAGTCCAACGGGGCGACGACTTCGTTGACGGAGAAGATCTCGCCCGGGGCCAGGAACCTCCCGCTTATGGCGTTCGAGGCGATCTTGAGGTTCTCTACCCGGTCTTCGCTCTGGTCGCTGGTCATCCTGTAGTCCGTCCGGTAGCTGCCGATCAGGTTCGTCGGTTTGAGCGCCTCGGCCTCCCCTGTAGTGAGCTGCGGCTCGGCGGTGATGACCGGGACCTCGTACTCGCGGATCCCCTCGAAGAGCCCGGATTCGAGGCTCCCGAACAGCTTCTCTTCTTCGATCTCCTTTCCCGTCCGGCTCTGCGTGACGGAGACGTTGTCGCCGTTGAGCTCGAACCCGGCCTCCACCGGCTCGACATTGAGGTCGTCGTACATATCCGACAGGCTCTCCCGCAGCCGCTCCCGATCGAGGCCGACCCGGATCTCACCTCCCTGCGGCGTGAAGCTCAACGTTTGCCCGGTCTCCTCGGGCGGGAGCTTCCACTGCTCACCCCCGGAGCCCAAGGTCACGGGCCCGGACATCGCCGTCTTGGCCCTTTCGGCCGCTGCCTGGGCCGCGGGGGTCAGTACCCCGGGTGTCCGCGTCTCCCCGACGATCTCGGCCTCGCCGCTCATGCTTTCGAGGGCTCCATCGACGTCCGCCGACGTGGCCTCGACGTCCACCACGTACCCCTCACGGGACTCTACGGCTTCTGCCTGCGGCCCGCGGACAGCCACGTAGGCGTCCTGGGGTTCCTGGTTTACCCGCTTGGCCAGGTTCTCGATCTTGGCCCGGGTGACCTCCCGATCGTAGTCCACCACGGGCGAGACGCGCACCGTGGTCCAGGTCGCCTCTATGCGGTCGCCGAGGCGTTTCAGGACGCTGCCCTCGCGCCCGACGGCATAGGCTCGGTCCACGGTGCCCGCGGCATCGAAATCGAGGCCCATCTCTCTGGCGGTGAGGGTGAACTCCCCGGCGTCGCCGGTGAAGCGGATCTCCTGAAGCGCGTCGTTGCTACGCTCCTCGACCAACGCGCGGGCCTCCTCGGGCGTCTTACTGCTCAAGTCCACGCCCCCGACCTCGACGCCCCGGTAGATCTTGCCCTGGTTCATCCCGTAGTCCGCCGCCACCAGCACGGCCAGGACCGCGCAGATGACGATCACGAGACCGACGATCCTCCGCCGGCCTCTCCCCAAGCGCTTGTCCGGGGGACCGCCACGAGAGTTGAGATCATCCCTGAAGCTTATCCTATTTCTTCTAGGGTTCTTGAGGCTCAAACAGCTCGTCCTCCACGCGTGGTCCCGCGCGTCAGTCTAACCGACGATTGGGTCTTCTACTAGGTCCCCTCCTGCGCACCGACCACGTCTCGGCCGGTGTCGCGCCCGAAAAGCTTAACACGACCTTAAAGGTTATGCCATCTATTTTGCGCCCGGTGGCTCCGGGGACCTTGCTTTTACCGGTTATCGAGGCTTGCTTGCGGCCGATTTTCTGCGTCGGGGGAGTTCTTTACGTAGACCCACCAGGGGCCTATCTCTTCTGTGTGGTAGTTGGGAGCGATCCAGCGGGCCAGTTCACGACGGTTCTCGGACGTCAGGTGTTGGTCGAACAGGGTCTGTCCTTCGGCGAGGAAGGAGATCACGTCGGGATCGTACTCCTTCAGGTCCTCGACCCAGCCCTCCCATCCTCCTGGTGTTTCGGCGTCGACGTATTTGTCGATGCCCGCGGACATCCAGAGGTAGGGGTTGGGATTCTCCCGGTCGAGGAGCACCATGACCTGCGGCGAACCTATGGAGGCTACCTTTACGTCGTCCCCGAACCTCTCCTCTATCTCCGCCACGCCTTCCCTTTGCTCGGGCAGGCCTATGGTGGTGCCCACGAGCTTATAGGCAGCGTTGGCACTGACCGTCTCCAGGGTGTTGGCCAGGGCGACCGCCAGGAGCAACGCGCACAGGATCGCGGCGACGAGCCGAGGGGCCCTGGCGCCCCTGAGCGCGGAAGCTAGATAGGCACCGAACCCGATGGCCGCGTAAGGTAGGAAGACGTAGAAGTCGTCGGCCAGCTGGAAGTCGCGCAAGGACCACAGAACGGGGGCCGGGAGAGAGAGAAGGATCGGGGCGAAGCGGTACTCATAAGGCCTCCGGAAGTAGAGGCGCAAGATCATGAACAACCCGATCAAGATCGGCACCAGCATAGTGCCGTACGGCGCGACGACGTTGCCCGTCGCCCCCGCCAGGACCGCTATGGTCTGGTACTCCCCCCGGTAGATGTACAGGGCGTTGAAAACAATAAACCCGTCGATAAGGGCATCCAGAGCGCCATGGTAGTAGAAGTACGCGACGGTGGCTACTACCGGTATCGCTATCCCCGCCACAGCGCGAAGCGCGGCGCCGTAGCGTTCCCCTTTGGGCCGCGTGACGGCCAGGAGTAAGGTTACGAACGGGAAGACCGCCATGGGCTGCCACACGAGGAACGCCAGGGAACCGAAGAAGCCGGACCAGAACCATCTCTTCTGGGTCGCGAACAGGAGGCACAGGGCTTCGAAGAGGACCAGGGGGGTCTTGGGTTCGGGGCCCGAGGCGACGGGCTGCGCGTAGGCGTAGCACCCCAAGAAAGCGAGGGCCGCGAAGAGCCCGGCCACTTGCGACCGGAACACGCTTCTACCGAGCAGGTAGACCGCGACGACCGTGAGGCAACCGATGACGAAGAAGACCAAGCGCACGGCGTAGACGTCGTCCCAGTTCGACCATTCGGACAACACCACTCCCAGCCCCGTGAGCATGGGGGCAAGAGGCCCCTTATGGTCGAAGATGCCGACGTAGGGCGGGATGCCCTCGGCCACCCTCTGGCCCCCGTAGAGGTAAATGGAGTAGTCGCGGAGCAGCACCCCGTCGAAGCCGTACATGCCGTACACGAAAGCGGCCAGGGCGAAGACGAGAAGCGGGAAAGCCAATCTCCCCGCCGACGCAAGGGCACCTTTTTGTACGCTCTTGGTTAAGACGTCGCCTCCTACAAATGAAGTCCGACACAGCGCGGAGAGTAATATACATCCATCCGTGGGGTCGTGTGCGCGATCCTGGCTACTAAAGCGTTCTGGAACGGGCGTTTGCGGGTCGATCTGGTGCTTTGGGCGCCAGGGTAGGGGACGGAAATGGTGCTTTGGGAGGGATGCGTCTCTCGGGACCGAGCGCAGCATAGCCTCACGGCGAACTCGGAATAGATAGAATTTCGTGAGGAAAGGATCAGGATCTGCCTTGATAGATAGGAGCAGGCCATGAGCGAGCTGCACACTCTGTGGTCCCTCGTCGACGGGCTTCCCGAGCGCGGCGACCGACCGGTCGTGTTGGCGCTGCATAAGGAAGGCATCGAGCGCTGGTCTTACGCCAGGTTGGCCGACCACGCGCGGAGACTGGCTCACGGCCTGACCGAGAACGGTATCAGACCCGGCGACCACGTAGCGTTGTTCGCCGTCAACCGGCCCGAGTGGGTCGTGGCATGCCTGGGAGTTATCGAGGCCGGGGCCGTGATCGTGCCCCTGGACGCGCAGCTCGGCGACGAGATGCTTCGCCACGCCCTGAACGACAGCGGCGCCAAGCTCATCTTCACTACCGCCGAAGAAGTTGATCGGATCGGGGATTTGGGTATCGAAGCCGTGCCAGAGCCCGTCTTGTTCGACGTCGAGGAAGAAGACGAGCGAGACTGGCGGCGGCTGTTCTCGGACCGGGACGCAGAGCTGCCGCTGGCTTCGCTCGAACCGGACGACCGGGCGGCGTTGTTCTACACATCCGGCACTACCGGCACGGCCAAAGGTGTGCCTTTGAGCCACGGCAACCTGGCGTTCCAGATCGACACGCTGCTCGCGGCGGATCTGGTGACAGAGGACGACCGTATCCTGCTACCGTTGCCGCTCCACCACGTCTACCCGTTCGTCATCGGGATGCTCACCCCGCTGGCGGCGGGGTTGCCGATAGTCATCCCCCGGTCGCTTACCGGGCCGCAGCTCGTGCGCGCTTTGAGGGAGGGTCAGGTCTCCTTGATCGTGGGCGTCCCGCGGCTCTACAGCGCGCTCTACTCGGGGATAGAGGAGCGTGCCAGGTCCGGTTCTCGGGCCGCCGCTCGGCTGTTCGAGGGCGGCGTGGGCTTCAGCTTGTGGCTGCGCCGCCGCTTGGGGCTGTACGTCGGCGAGGCCTTGCTGCGCCCCGTGCGTCGGCGGTTCGGACCAAAGCTGCGGGTTCTGGCCTCCGGGGGCGCTGCGCTCGACCCGGATCTGGCCCTGAGACTTGAGGCCTTGGGCTGGCGGGTCGCCGTCGGCTACGGGCTCACCGAGACCGCCCCGATCCTGACGTTGAACCCGCCCGATGGGGCGAAGCTCGGCAGCGTCGGCCGTCCTATCCCCAACGTCGAGCTCAGCATCGACCCTTCCGCCATGCCCGAGGAGGAGAAAGAGCGCCGGACGGACGAACCCCGCGAAGAGGGAGAGGTCCTCGCCAGGGGACCGGGCATCTTCGCCGGCTATCGCAACATGCCCGACGAGACCGAGGAGGTCTTCACCGAAGATGGCTGGTTCCGCACCGGGGACCTGGGCTACTTCGACGACGACGGCTACCTGTACGTCACCGGCCGCGCTTCGACGCTCATCGTCACCGAGGGCGGCAAGAACGTCCAGCCCGAGGACGTCGAAGAAGTTTACGCAGAGAGCCCCGTCATCCGCGAGATCGGGGTGCTGCAGAAGGATGGTCAGCTCGTCGCGGCGATCGTGCCGGACCCCGGCGAGATCCGGCGCCGCGACGGCGATATCGAGGAGGAGATCCGCGAAGCGGTCGAAGAAGGATCGAAGCGGCTGCCGTCCTACCAGCGCGTTTCCGACTACGCCATCACCCGCCAACCCCTAGAGTACACGCAGTTGGGCAAGCTCCGCCGGCACCTGCTCCCCGACCGTTACGAACGCGCGAAGGAGGACGAGGAGGGCTCGGTCGAAGCGACTGCTGGGCCCATCCCGCCAGAGGAGATGTCCGAAGAGGACCGTGCCCTGCTCGAAAACCCGGCGGCCAAAGTGGTCTGGGACTTGCTCGCTGGCCGCTATCCTGACGTACGACTGACCCCGGAGACCAGCCCGCAGCTGGATCTCGGGGTGGACTCGATGGAGTGGGTGAACCTGACTATGGAGATTGGCCAAAGGGTGGGCGTGGAGCTGGACGAGGAGGTCATCGACCAGATAGACACCGTCCGCGACCTGCTCGAAGAGGTAACCGAGGGGGACGAATCCGGCGGAGCCGCCTCCGGCGCCTCGCCGCTAGAGAAGTCCGAGGAAGTGCTAAGCGACGAACAAAAGCGGTGGCTCGAACCTTTGGGACCGGGAATGTCGGCGCTGGCGCGGGGGATGTTCGCCCTCAACCGGGCGGCAATGCGGGGGATGTTCCGCCTGAGCGTGGAGGGCCTTGAGAACCTGCCGGAAGAGGGACCGTTCGTCATCGCTCCCAACCACGCGAGCTACCTCGACCCATTCGCGCTCGCCGCGGCTTTGGGCTACCGTCGGCTGCGCCGGACGTACTGGGCTGGCTGGGCGGGGGCGGCCCTCAACAACCCACTCAACCGTCTCGTCAGCCGACTCGCGCAGACGGTGCCGATAGACCCCGACCGGGCCGGCATCTCGAGCCTGGCCTTTGGTGCCGCGGTGCTCAAAAGGGGTAAGAACCTGGTCTGGTTCCCCGAGGGCGAGCGCTCGTCCACCGGGAAGCTGCAGCCGTTCAAGCCCGGTGTCGGTCTTCTGCTGGACCACTTTCGGGTGCCGGTAATTCCGGTGTTCATCCGCGGCACACGCGGGGCGATGCCCCGGGGGACAGCCCTGATAAGACCAGGGAAGATCACGATAGTCTTCGGCAAGCCGCTGGACATAGAGAAGCTCGAGCAGCAGGGCGAAGACGGGCAAGGAGACCGCATTACCCGGACCCTGCACGACCGCGTAGCGGAACTGGGCGGCCGCTCGTGACCGGCTCCGACGAAACTTCGCGGCGGGCGAAGCCGGACGACTGTGCTACTCTCACCGGCTGGTGAGATCGGTCTTCAACGGCGAAGCAAAGCATCGTGGGAGGCCGGGCGCGGTGCCCGTCGGGGCGTTGTTCCGCGTGTCTTGCGCCCTGGCCGCCTTTCTCGTCCCCCTGCTCCTCTACCTCGACACTTTGGCCCCGACCGTCCTCACCTATGACTCGGGCATGCTGCAGACAAAGGCCTATACCCTTGGGATAGGGCACCCGACCGGCTACCCGACCTTCATCATCCTCGGCAAGCTCTTCACCTACCTGCCCTTCGGCGACGTGGCCTACCGCGTCAACCTCTCCTCGGCCGTCTACGCCGCCTTGGCGAGCCTCTTCGTGTACCTGGCCGCCCGCCGCCTCCTCTCTGGCGGACGGCACGCTCCGAACAGCGCCCTAGCCGCCGCGGCCTCGGCCTTGGCCGCCGTCTCCTTCGCGGTGGGCCCGAGCCTTTGGTCTCAGGCCGTCGTGGCCGAGGTCTATACCCTCAACGCCCTCCTCGTCGCCGCCACGCTACACGCCCTCCTCGTCTGGCGGGAGACCGGGAGCAAGAAGCGGCTCTACCTCGCGGCGTTCCTCGCCGGGCTCGCGATGACCGCGCACATGACCAGCGGCCTCCTCCTCCCCACCACCCTCGTCTTCGTGCGACTCGCGAGACCTGGGACACTAAAGAGGCGCGCCGCCCGTGTCAGGATGGCCGCCGCCTTCCTCGCGGGGCTCTCCCCGTACCTGTACCTCCCCTTGCGCGCCGCCATGGACCCGGTAATGAACTACGGCGACGCCTCGACGTTTCTGGGCTTCTTCGACTTGATCTCCGGCGGCCCCTACAAGGGCCAGATGCTCGCCTTCGGCCCGTCTGAACTCCCCGGCCGCCTCTTTATGTACGGGGATCTCCTCGCCGGGCAGTTCTCACCGGTCCTCCTCGCGGCGGCGGTCGTTGGGGTCTGGGCGCTCCTCCGCGCGGACCGCGCCGCGCTCGCACTGCTCGGCGTGTTCGGCCTCGGTTCCCTCGCTTACGCGCTCGAGTACGACATACACGACATCGCCGTGTACTTCGTGCCCTCGTACCTCGTCGTGGCCCTCCTCCTCGCCGTCGGGCTGCACTCCCTGACGGCAGGGGCGGGAGCGCTCCTGGAGCGTTTCTCGCCGCGCGCGCGTTATGCTACCCCCCTGATCCTGGTCCCCGCCATCCTCGCCCTCGCCCTCGTGGTCCCCGAGACCCGCCGCGCCGTCGACCAGAGCGAGAACCTGGTCGCCCGTCGCCTCGTCGAGGTCGTCGTAGAAGAGACAGCACCAGAGGCCACCGTGTACGGCGGCCGTGCCCTCTCCGCCCTCTACTACGTCCAGCTCGTCGAGGGTCGCCGCCCGGACCTCCGCCTAGCCTCGGTGTACAGCGCGAGGACCATCGCCGAAGACCTCGACCCCTTCGTAGGGAAGATAGGTAAGCGAGAAGGTAGGAAAGAGGAAGGCAAAGGGGAGAAAGACGACATGGGAGCGGACGGCGCTTACCTCATCATGCAAGAGGAGCAGCCGCCCCGCGCGGAGGACGTCACCTACTACCTGGAGCCTTGGGCGACGGACTACAAGGAGGACCTCACAGGGTACGGCTACGGGCTAGAGTCCATAGAAGAGAACCTCTACAGGGTCTCCCCTTCCGCGCGATGACGCCCCACCGTGAACGGGTTTAGAACTAGCATAGATTCCGCGATATTCGTCGTCTCCTCACGTAAAACCTTTGTTAAACTGCTCTTCTTATGCCAGAGGAAAACGATAGGCTGGACACACATGGTTCTCATATGCTTCTGAGCCGCCGTGACTGGGTGTACCTGCTCAGCCTCCTGATCCCCTTCATAATTTATGACCTTCTCTTGAAGGGCCTTCTCGTCTCCCAGCAACCCGAGGAAGGGGGGCTTGCGGGAAGCATCTGGCTGATGCAGTCGGACCTGCTGTTCAACCTCGGGTACGTGTTGCTCTGGGTAGGGCTATTCGCGGCGGCGAGGAGGCCTCTCTCTCGCCGGATCGTCATCTTCCTCTTCCACGCGGCGACGATCACCGTTGCGTTGATTACGACGAGCGCATACCAGTATTTCAAGGTCACCGGTTCCACGCTCGACACCGACTACCTCCTCCTCTGGTTCTCTTCCCCCGAGGGAACGGGGGGCGCCATAGCGAGCGAGCTTACCCTGGACATCTCGATCCTGATCCTGGCCACCCTCGCCTACGCGATCCTGGGGCCCCCGTTGGTGACGCGCTTCTTCGTCAGGTGGCGCGGTTGGTCCGCCACAACGGACGCCCGGAATGCGGAGATCTCCTGGCTTCGCGTCGCCGGGGTGGGGCTCGCGGCGTACGGGCTGCTCTCGTTCTCGCTGCTGCCGCCCGCCGGCTCGGTGAGCGCGAGCAAATCCTTCTCTCGGGACGCGTTCGTCAACGTGGTAACGACCGCGGCCGAGGTGGCGGAGAGCGGTGGATTCTCGAACCTCCCTGCTGATACGGGCGCCGAAAACGCCGCCCCGGACGCCAGCTTCATGCCCACGGAGTCCACTGAGAAACGCAACGTCGTTCTGATCTTACTCGAATCGACCCGCGCGGGGGCCACCACCGCCTACAACGAGGACCTCAATACGACGCCCTTCCTCGACGAGCTGGCAAAGAGCAGCCTCTTAGTCCAGAAGGCCTACCCGGTCGTCCCCCACACCCACAACGCCCTCGTCGCGACCAACTGCGGCATCGAGCCCCCGCTGGACGGTTGGGGAACCAAGCTCTTGAGCGTCCAAGGTCACATACCCTCCGTGTGCCTGCCCGACCTCTTGAAAGAGCAGGGGTACAATAGCGCTTACTTCATGTCCCAGTCGGAGACCTTCGAGAGAAGCCCGATGATCCTGAAGAACCTCGGCTACGAGGAGTTCTACTCGGTCGAGGATATGGAGACCGAGGGCTTGGAGAAGACGAACTACTTCGGCTACGAAGACGACATCATGCTCGAGCCGAGCCGCGAGTGGCTCAAGGAGAACGGGGACGAGCCTTTCCTGGCCACCTACCTCACCTCGGCCCCCCACCACGATTACCTGGCCCCCCAAGAGCGCCACGGGCGCGTGGAGTTTAGCAACGATGACCTGGTCAACCGCTACCTGAACAGCGTCCGCTACCAGGACTTCTTCCTGAAGAACCTCTTCGACCAGTACAAGAGGCTCGGGCTGTACGAGGACACGGTCTTCGTCATCCTGGGCGACCATGGCGAGGGCTTCGGCGAGCACGGCCGCTTCCAGCATGACAACACGATCTACGAAGAGGGCCTGAGGATACCGCTCTTGATCCACGACCCCAAGAGGTTCGAGAACGGCGCGACATTGGAAGGCCCGGTCAACCAGCTAGACATCCTCCCGACCATCGCCGACCTGTTGGGCTACGAGATCGAAGGCGGAGCGTACGGGGGAAGCTCGCTCCTCAGGCCCTTGAGCAAAAACCGGACCCTCATGTTCAGTTGCTGGTACGAGAAGCGGTGCCTGGCGAGCCTGAAGGGGACAAAGAAGTACATCTACCACTTCGACGACCAGCCCGAGGAGGTCTTCGATCTCTCTGATGATCCCGGCGAACGCAGGAACCTCGCCGAAAGCCTTCCCCCCGAGGAGCTGGAGGAGCAGCGAGCCGAGCTCCTAGAATGGCGCGCGGGGGTGCACTCCAAGTACGGTACGCGGCCGGCCGGGTAGCCAACGCGCCAGGCCGCGAGTCTTCTTCCCGTCCTCAAAAGCGGAGACGCTACGCGACCGTCAGAACACCTTAACCCGAGACGAGCAG
The DNA here is from genome assembly GCA_030862075.1 of Actinomycetota bacterium. Taxonomy (GTDB): domain Bacteria; phylum Actinomycetota; class Rubrobacteria; order Rubrobacterales; family Rubrobacteraceae; genus Rubrobacter_F. Next base: position 20,226 of record JALZEL010000089.1, read on the forward strand.
GGAGCCATCGGCCGCAACTCTTGCTGCGGCCGACGACCTTCTACCGAGACCTACCTCGCGGACCGACCGGCCCGCAGGGCTTCATCACGTGCAGCGGCTGCCGGGGTTGTTGTACTTCTCGTCCTGGCGCCAGCGGTAGAACTCGCCGCGACCCATCGGCGGCTTGTCCGGGTGGGCCGCAACGTGGACCTCCAGGTAGCGTCGTAGGCGTTCGCGCCCGGACATACCCTTCTAGAAGGTCGTTAAGGCGCTAACTCTGCCAACCGTCGCTGTTGACCGCTTCGCGTACCTTCACCCTTTCTGGACCCCGAGGGCAATCGCTCCTGGCACTAAAAGTCCCTCAATGTAGGGTCACTAATCAGGTTTTTCCGCCTCGCCTATTATGGCAGCATAGAGATCGAGGCGATTCACGACGCCGACGACTTTGCCATTGTCGGTGACGACGACGCTGGAGACCCCGTCGTGGACCATCTTGTGCGCGGCGACGACCTCGCTGGTCCCCAACTCCACGTGGGAAACCTCCTTGGTCATCACCTCGCTC
>JALZEL010000050.1 GCA_030862075.1 Actinomycetota bacterium
CCTCGCTTCCTGCTAGCCAGCGCAGGGCGTCGAAGTCGTGGATGTGTAGATCTCGGAAAAAGCCGAAACAATAAAAAAAATAACTTTCGGGCGGCGGCTCGGGATCGTGAGTGGCGAGCCTTATCGAGTATAGCGTTCCGAGCTTGCCGGTCTCTATGAGACGCTTCGCCTCCCTGTAGCCGGCATCGAATCGCCTCTGAAAACCTATCTGCAGCGTAGCTTCAGAGGACTCGACCCGATCCACGATCGCAACCGTCTCCTTGTGATCGATTGCGATCGGCTTCTCGCAGAATGTCGGCAGGCCCGCCTCAAGACAGGCAGTGATTAGTTCCGCATGCGCGGATGTTTCAGCAGCGATCGCCACCGCGTCGAGCCCCGAACCGATTACCTCCTCGACGGCGCTGTGCTGTCCGTCAACCTCTTCAGCAATCTCTACCGCACGCCCGGGATCAACGTCGCCGATTACCAAGGTTTCGACGTCGGGATGATCGGCGAGCACCCTAGCGTGAAACTTGCCTATCCTGCCAGCTCCTAACAGCCCGACCTTCATCCGGGATTCTTCCCCGTCATGGCCCCTATCACCCTCAGTTTTCTTTGTTCGGAGCGTTCCAATCCCGAGGTCAGAATATGCAACGCGCTGCGTTTTGTCAACTAGGCATAAACGCAGCGCACCGGTCCTCAATTCCTCTCGGTTTTCTTTGATTATGCCTCGCGATTGTCATTGGCCGCTTCTGCTGGTGTCGCGGGATAAACACCCCAGCCGCTTCGTCGAACGGAATGTGCCCTTTTTCATACTCCCCCCATGGCCTCAGGATCCGGATTAGTTCTTGCCGACCGCTTCTTCCAACTTGCTAAGAGCGCGTTTCAAGACCTGTCAGCCGCACCTCTGGACGCAAGCACCGACTAGGGCGCGTCTGCAAACTACCGAGGCGTGGTGACCTGACCGCTTGATGTGCGTCGTCGACTCGCCGCTACGGCCTGTCTCTTAGCGCAGTTCGTTCCGAAGGACGCGGAAGAATTCATCCCGCGCCCTCCGCTCGATCCACGGCACGTGCCCGCAGTGCTTTAGCAGCACGAACTGGAAGTCCTTGAGCACAGTGGCCAGGGGTTCACGAACCCCTTGGAGGGGATGGGGGTCGTAGTCGCCGTGGATCGCTACCACCGGGCAGCGGATACGTCTGCCGAGCTTCAGGAGGTCTCCGTTAGCCCTGAGCTTCGTGGCCTCTTGCCACACGCGTTGGTAGAGTTCGCCCTGGACCTGCAGGACCTCGGTGTCGTGCGCCAGCAGGGGATCGTAGGCGTCGGTCTTGGCGAAGAGGTGTCCCAGCCGGGCCATGGCGTGTTCTGTGTCCCTGACGGCGGGATCGCCTAAGGCCGCTAATAGGAGACGAACCTCCCCCCGTTCGTCCTCGCTGAGGCGGCTCAACCGCGTCGCCTCAATCCCGGTAGCGTAGTGCTCCTCGTAGGGCGCGCTTCCGACGAGAATGAGCTTGTTGACGAAATGTGGGTGGCGGGCGGAGAAGATGAAACCGAGTATCGCCCCCCACGAGTGGCCGACCAGGGTAATGGGAAGGTCCGCGTTCGCCTCCAAGACGGCTCGCAGCTCCTCGAGCTGCCCCTCTAGGGAGGTTGCGGTCTGCAGTGGCTCCAGGACGCCCCGCTCGCAGGCGAGCTCCCGCGCCACCGGCGCTACTTGGCCGGGAGCGCCCGGACCTCCATGAATCACAGCGAGGGTGAAGGGAGCTGTTCCATACGTTCTCAAACTTCTCATCTCGGGCGTGCTTGCAAAGCTAGAGCCACAGCAGGATCACCGCGATGGTGATGTGGGTGCAGTAGACCGCCGCGAGCTTGTCATAGCGAGTCGCGATCCCCCGCCACTGCTTGAGCCGGTTGATGATTCGCTCCACGACGTTCCGCTCGCGGTAGGCTGCCGGTCGAAGCCCGGGTCAGCTAGCTGATCAGCCCGCGCAGGGATTACCGCCACGATCCGGTGCGCGTGCAACCACCGCCGAGCTTCGGGGCTGCTGTAGCCCCGATAGCGTACTGGACACGGTACGCCAGCGCACGTATGAGGGCTACGCCCACATGGTAGAGCGACACATAGCGCCGTCCTTGGGACGAGTGAAGGTCAAGAACCTTACCCCGGCCCACGTCCGGGGTCTCTACCGGGAGAGGCTGGATAGCGGGCTCTCTCCCCGCACGGTCCAGTACATCCATACGACGCTCAGCAAGGCTCTCAAGCAGGCCGCCGAAGACGGGCTGATACCGCGAACGTGGCGGCCACCGTGAAGCCTCCACGCCCACGGCGCGAAGAGATCCGGCCCCTAGACCGCGAGCAGGTACACGCTCTCTTCGAGGCCGTTTCCGGCCATCGGCTCGAAGCCCTCTACATCGTGGCCGTCACCGCCGGGCTCCGGCTGGGCGAGCTGCTGGCCCTCAAGTGGGAGGACGTGGACCTTGAAGCGGGCAGCTCCGCTACCGGGACGCTCCAGGTAAGGCGCGTGCTCTCCGAGGCCCGTAGTGGGCGCATCTTCGAGGCTCCCAAGAGCGGCAAGGGCCGCCAGATACGGCTCACCCGCTACGCTACGGAAGCCCTCAAGCGCCACCGCAAGCGCCAACTGGAGGAGCGTATGAAGCTGGCCGGGCTCTGGCAGGATCAGGGCCTCGTGTTCCCCTCACAGGTGGGTACGCCGCTCTCCGCCCGCAACCTTCAGCGACACTTTAAGGCGCTCCTCAAGCGGGCCGGGCTCCCACAGACGATCCGCTTTCATGACCTCCGGCACACTTGCGCCACGCTACTCTTGAGGCAAGGCGTAAATCCCAAGTTCGTCCAGGAGCTTCTAGGACACGCCGACATAAGCCTCACCCTCAACGTCTACAGCCACGTTCTACCCGACATGAGTGACGCCGCCGCCGGTGCTATGGACGACGCCTTGGGCTAGGCGCGTGGTGTCAGATTGGTGTCAAAAGGCCCCGGCGTGCTTGCCGGGGCTTCTCCCTGTTCGCCGTATTGGGCTTATCTATGCGAAATTCTGAAGCGCGCTCGGCAGGACTCGAACCTGCGACCTTCTGATTCGTAGTTAGATTTCGTACGTTCTAACCTATCCTAGCATTTCCGAAAAAGTGGCATATTTATGCCGTTTCAGGTGTTATCGGAGAGTTCCTTTATCCGTTGCATACTAGCCTGTACTAGCCCGGTTGCAGTACAGTTGCAGTAAAGTTAACTAGTAATCGAGGCGACACAGGATGGTATTAGGAGCACTCCGGCGAGGCTGCCTCTCAGTAGGAGTGCAGGAGGTTCCTTAGCGACTCGTACTTACGGGCTTCACCCATCTTCCGGGAAGGATCCAGGCTGTTGAAAAACGCCAATGGTGGTCGCTCTCACCCCAGACCGGGCACCAAACGGTACCAAACGCGCCACTTTAGGAACGTTCTGAGCCCGATTTGTGATCGCTTCCAGCTCAACGCCGACTTTTTCAACAAGCTGGATCGACATCGGAAGCTCAGTCTCCGGGAAAGCGCCTTGTCGGCGCTTCGGTGAATAAGGCCGTCTCGCTGGCTGCGGGAACTTGTGGCAGAGACCTCCTTCTAGGGACCTTCCAGGAACCGGAGAACCTC
>JALZEL010000086.1 GCA_030862075.1 Actinomycetota bacterium
ATAGTAAGCCCTCCGCGGTTCAGCTCTCGGATATACTCCCACAGCTTATACCTGAGCTCGATATCTACCCCCGCCGTGGGCTCGTCGAGGAACAATATCTTGGGGTCGTGCATGAGTGCCCGGGCGAAGAGGACCCGCCGCTTCATCCCGCCCGAGAGCGTGTTGCCCCTCTGCTCGCGCCTCCCCGTAAGCTCGAACCGCTCCAGCATCTCCGTGGCCCTCTCCTCGGCCTTCTTCCTCTCGACGCCGTAGTAGCCGGCGTGATAGAGCAGCGTCTCCTCGACGGTGAGGAATTTGTCGAGGTTGATCTCTTGCGGCGAGACCCCGATCATGCGCCGCGCCTCCCGAAACTCCTCGAACGCGTCCCGTCCGAACACCTCTACCCTCCCCGAGTCCGGTCGGGCCAAGCTCACGACGCTGTTGATGAGCGTCGTCTTCCCCGCCCCGTTCGGCCCCAAGAGCCCGAAGAAACGTTCCGCCTCCACATCCAGCGAGACGCCATCCAGCGCCAAGAGCCCGTTCGAGTACGTCTTCTTCAGCTTCTCGACCTTCAGCGCCGGGACCGCGGTCACCCGCGAAGCACCTCCCCGGTGGCCTTCTCCCCGGAGAGCATCGAGCCGTTTATGGACGAGTCCTCGGTGTACTCCCCGGCGAGCACGAGCCCCGGCATGCCGGTGCGGTTCTCCGGCAGTTTCTCGTGGACGCCCGGTGGTTGGGCGAAGTGGGCGTAGGGAACGCGGTAGACCGCGAGCGGCTCGAAGTTGGCTTGCGGATACCACCGGCTCACGTCCTCGATGCCGCGGCGGTAGATCTCCTCTTCCGGGAGATCGAAGCCCCCCAAAGCCACAACGCTCAAGAGGCGCCGCCCTCGCGGTGTGTAGGATGGGGCCACGGCGCTGATCTGTACGGCATTGGTCACGGACCCCCCATCTTCGGCGTTCAACACGATCTTCTTCCCAGCATCGAGACCGTCAGTGGCGTAGTAAACGCAAACCTGTCCAACCGAGCCTTCGGGCACCGGCACACCCGTGAGCCGAGCCGCTGTCGGCGCGTCCGTAGCCATAACCACGGCGTCCGCCTCGTGCTCCTCCCCGTCGGCATCGACGCCCACGACCCGGCTTCCTTCCCGCAGGAGCGAACGGACCGGGCTATTCGCGCGCACGGCGCTCGCTGGCAGCCGGGCGACGAGCTGTTTGGGGATCTCGCCGATACCACGGGCGGGCACCGCCGTCTTGCCCGTCGCGAGCATCTTGAAGGTGAAGCGCAGGACGCGCGCCGAGGTCGAGAGGGAACGGTCCAAAAAGATCCCGCCGTAAAAAGGCCGGTAGAAGTTGCCTATGATCCTCTCCGAGAACCCCTTCCCCCGCAAGTACTCCAGGCTCGAAGAGTCCGCGCCGTCCAGCTCACCGGCCGACTCCGTCCTCCCCGGGATGCTTCTCGCCGCCAGTTTCAGGGTGAGCAGTTTGTCCGAAAAAGCCGCTGCGTTCGAGAGTAGGGACGGCAGAAAAGCCCCCGAGTCGCGCAAAGGGTCCGAAAGAACGCTCTCTTCGTGCCCCCGTCGGACAATGGCGTCGAGATCGAAAGGCTTGAGGTTTAGCGCCGCGTGGTCCAGGTGCCGCCCCGCGATTGGGTAGGCCGTGAAGTACACCTGGAAGCCTCGGTCCAGGAGGAAGCCATCCTTCTCGTCCGTCTGCACCCTCCCGCCGACCCCGTCCGACGCCTCGAAGACGACGACCTCGGCGCCACGCTCGGCTAACACTTTTGCACAGGTGAGCCCGGCGAGCACGGCCCCGACAACGATAACCTTCATACGTCAGCAGAGTTTAACCGTCTTGAGGAGAATTACTACCGGGTGGATCACACCCGATACTAGTCCCGTTCCCTGAACTCCAACCGCACCTTATGCTCTGCATCCAGGACGAGCGTGGCGGAGTAGGGCTTGCCGGCCTTGCTCTTGAAGCCCTTGAGCCGCCCCGTGCGGCCCTTGATCAGAAGCTGACGAGCCTGGGACTCGCTTACCCGCTTGCCAGAGACAG
>JALZEL010000123.1 GCA_030862075.1 Actinomycetota bacterium
CGCTTTGCAGTGAGGTTGGTCTACAGCGCATTGTGGACGCATGAGAACGCTTATTCGAAAGACTTATCTGAGCGAGGCTTCGTCTGCGTTTGCCTCATCTGTATATCTCCTTGACCCTCGAAAAGTCTAACCCCGCACGCCTCAGCTCGCGGCAAGCTCGTGCTCCGGGCAGTCGACCCTGAGGTCCGACCGCGCGAGCGGCAGGTCAAGCAGTGCGCAGTGGTGGGGAGATTCTTCGCCCGGGTGGGCGTCGGGCCTGAAGAAGCTGCAGCTCACGCACATCCTCGCCACCGTCACTACGCCCGCCCTCTGCAAGGACGCGATGAGCCCCATGAGGAAGCGCAACACGACCTCCTTCTCCTCCGGCGAAGAAGCGGAGAGGCCCTTCTCGACGGCGTTCGCCCACGTGGAGAGCCCCCTCGCCACCTCCTCACCCGCAGGGGTGAGGCGCAGAGTCGCGACGCGCTTGTCCTCTGGCCAGGGGTCTCTTTCTATCAGCCTCTTCTTCTCAAGGGAGCCGACGGCGTCGCTCACCGTGGCCCGGGTGAGGCCGAACTCTTCGGCGAGCCGACCCACGCGGCGCAGCTGAGGGCCGTGGAAGAGTAGGTGGACGAGGAACTGGGCCTGTATGGGGCTGAGGCCGCGTTCCTGGGCCTCCTCCCTGAGCAACACGCGGAGGGCCTGCGAGAGCCGCTCCAAGGAGGCCACTATCTTCTTGTCTACGTCCCCGTGCTGCAAGGACGGCTCGAAAGCCGATCCCACCACTACGAGCACCCCCTAGCACGGCCGGGGCGGTCGAGCGATCGCTCACCCCGGCCCTTCTTCTTTGCGTCGCGTCGTCCGAAAGGGACCGCGCCTGATCCCAAAGCTAGTGCTCCCCTTCCTTCACGTAAGGGTGGGCCCATAGGGTGACCTGCATGACCACCGACTTGAACCACGCGTCGTGCATCTTGTCAACCTCTTCGGGGCCGTACTCCCCATTCGCGAGAAACGGCTTTATGGTCGCCGTGATCGGGTAGACGAAGGCGATGATGTAGCGCAGCGGGATGTGGTCCGGCGCATCGTAAGCCCCGTCGGTCTCGTTCTTCTTGGCGGTTGTGTGCCTTAGGGCTATCTCGTGTTGATAGTCGAGCCACTCCTGGTCATAGGGTAGCCGGCAGGTGTCGAGGATCCACTGGCTGAACCGCTCGCGCACACGCGCCAGGTACTCGGAGTTCGGCTCCTCGGTTTGGGCATTGACGAAGTAGTAGACCAGGTGCGGGTTGTCCCCCACGAAGCCGTACCACAGGTCCAAAATGTCTTCGGCCTGGTCTTCGAGAACGTCGCCGGCCATCCTCAGGTATCTCTCGTCCTCCTCGGTGAAGAGAACCGTCTGCTTGAGCAGGTCCAGGTCCTCTAAGGTCAGGGGTGACCTCGCTATCTCCGTAGATCCGTAGCCGTAGCCGGGGATGCCCCGCTGCCGATCGCCGTCCATCGCCGCTCCTTTCTCTCTGTCCTGGACCCGTGATCCGGTGCATTATGTTAGGAGTCCTAAATATAATCGAGCGCCGTTCGGCTTGTCAACGGGGCGAGCGGTGAACAATCGCCCGACCCGGTTGGGTCGTAAACCGAACCACCGAGATTGGGCTAGACTACTCGGGAAGTGTGCTCGTCGGCGATGCTGCGGGTGTCCGGGGCTTCCAAGCCTCGTTGCGTCCTGGTGTTAGGAGATTCGGGACCGGTAGAGACGGATGACCTCTCGGGCCTTGTTTTGGATTGCCTCGACCAACTCGTGTGGGGAGTCCACCACGATGTCCGTTCCAACGCTCAGCAGGCGCGAGGCGTAGTAGTCGATCTGCGAGAGCGGAATTACCGCCTCGAGGATACCGCCGCCACCCTCGGCGGGTGTGATCCTACCGAAGAGGGACGTCAGCTCGAAGCTCTTTCTCCCCCGCTCGGTGACCCGGGCCCGTAACCTCAGCCGCTCACCAACTGCCTCCCGCCCGGCGCTCATCCAGCCTTCGATGGAGAGCTTCGGCGGCGGCTCGAAGCGCTCGACCCTCTCGGCCGAAAGAAAGCGGTCCGCCCTCATCAGGACATTCATCCCCCTCCTTCGGTCGAAGCAGGCACAGTACCAGTACCCCTGAGAAGCATACAGGCCGTACGGGAAGATCACCCTCTCCGTAACTCCCGACTCCATCGAGTCGTAGGCCACCTTCAGATGCGCCCTGCCGAGCGCCGCCGAAAGCAGCTCGCCCAAGAGCGGGGCCTCGTAGTCGCGTACCGGCCCGCCCACATAGACGTGCCTCCTAAGCCTATCGAGCTCCGCCACGACGTCCTTGGGCAGGGCGGCCCGCAGCTTGGTCACCGCCGAAAGGCTTTGGGTGGAGAAGGGGTGCACAGGGTACCTAAGTAGGGCTTCGTAGGAGGCGATCAGCGCGAGCGCCTCGTCCACGGTCAAAGAAGGCGAGAGCTTCCTGCCGCCCCGCGGCAGGGAGTACCCACCCCCCGGACCCGGCGCGGAGCGCAGTGGCACGCCCATTGCTGAAAGGGCCCCAAGGTCCCTAAGCATCGTGCGCCTGCTGACCCCGAACTCCTCGGCCAGCTCGGCGGCCGTAAAGTGCGGCTTGGTCTGAACCCTTATGAGCAACTCCAGTAGCCTTGCGGTGCGTGACAAGTTTTTCCTCCGAACCTCCAAGATAGGTGACGCTAGCTGTCACCATTATGGATTAGGTTTCGGTGTAGCACACCCGTAGAGCTACGGAACAGGAAGGAGAAGCAGATGGGCAATCCGGTCGTGCATTTCGAGGTCGTCGGCAGGGACGACGAGGCCCTCCAGGGCTTCTTCAGGGACGCGTTCGACTGGCAAATGCGGCCGTCGGGGCCAGGCTACGCGATGGCGCACCCCGGTGAGGAGGGTGGCATCAACGGCGGTATCGGCGCAGCTATGGAGGGCGGTGCAGGCCACGTCACTTTCTACGTTGCTGTCCCTGACCTCGAGGCAGCGCTGAGCAAGATCGAGGGTCTTGGGGGCAGCACGGTGATGGGGCCCACGGAAGTGCCGGAAGGGCCCACAATCGCGATGTTCGCCGACCCCGAGGGCCACGTCGTGGGTCTCATCAAGGCCGACTCTTAGCCGTAGCTGAGAGAAGAGGGCCAGGGTCTTAGAGTCCTGGCCCTCTCTTTATGCCCTCTGGATCTCTGAGCCTCCTAGATGCCGCATGCCGGAAGCAGGTTTCCGAGAAATTCATCTCGGAAACCCAGTTCCCGCGCGAGCGCTGAAACTTACTGAAAGATTGGGTTCACCATTTACGGCTTCCTTCCGGGCGTCGGTTATTAGCGGGGTTTTGGGGTCTTAAGCAACGGCAAGAAACAGTGTTCTCGGGGATTCAGAGGGCCGC
>JALZEL010000176.1 GCA_030862075.1 Actinomycetota bacterium
GGGCCACGATAGACAACGAGGAGAACTACCTTATCACCAAGCTCCTCCATACGATGGGGTTCGTGCGAATTACGAACCAGGCACGAATATGACACTCTTCCACGGTGCCCGGTCTGGGCACCACGTATGGTAGGGGCGGCGCCACTACCAACCTCATGGACTTGCAAAACGCCGACTGCATCATCATCCAGGGCTCGAACATGGCGGAGGCACACCCGGTCGGCTTCCGACACCCGATGATCGCCAGAGAAAAGGGCGCCAAGCTCATCCACGTGGACCCGCGCTTCACGCGCACGAGCGCGATGTGCGATATCTACGCCCCTCTTCGGGCCGGCACGGACATAGCCTTCCTGGGCGGCCTCATAAACTACGTCATAGAGAACGAGGAATACTTTGAGGAGTACGTTAAGCACTACACCAATGCCGCCACCCTCATCAGCGAGGACTTCGAGGACGCTGACCCCACGGGCCTGTTCTCCGGCTGGGATGAGGAGAAGCAGGCGTACGACGTAAGCTCCTGGCGCTACGAGGGCGCGCCGATAGACTACTCGCCTATTGGGGGAAGCCAGGGCCGCATCGTAGGCGAGGACGACGGGACCGAAGTTGGGCTAAACGAGACCGCGCGTCCGACCGACGAGACCCTCCAGCACGAGAGATGCGTATTCCAGATCCTCAAGCGCCACTTCTCCAAGTACACCCCGGAGATGGTCGAGAAGGTTACCGGCTGCCCCAAGGAGGCGTTCCTGAAGGTCGCCGAGACCATCTGCGAGAACTCCGGGCGCGAGAAGACTACTGCGTTCTGCTACGCTGTCGGCTGGACCCAGCACTCCAAGGGCGTGCAGATCATCCGCACCGCGGCGATCCTGCAGCTCCTGCTAGGAAACGTGGGACGCCCGGGCGGCGGGGTGATGGCCTTGAGAGGCCACGCGACCATCCAGGGCTCGACGGACATCGCAACCCTCTACAACATCCTCCCTGGATACCTGCCGATGCCCGACGTGAACAAGGACCACGACACGTGGGAGAGCTACGTCGAGGACGAGACCGCCTCCACAGGGTGGTTGAGCAACTTCCCCAAGTACATCACCAGCCAGATGAAGGCCTGGTACGGCGAGGACTTCGACGCCGAGACGGGCGAGCTCTTCGACTACTTCCCGCGCCTCTCCGGAGGTCACTCCTACTACCCGACCATCATGGACATGAAGGACGGGAACGTGAAGGGCTGCTTCGTCTTCGGGCAAAACTTCGCGGTCGGGGGGCCCCACGCCAGGATGTCCCGCGACGGTATACGCAACCTCGACTGGATGGTCATTCTCGACGCCTACGAGGTAGAAACCGCCGATGCCTGGAAGCTGGACGGGATCGATCCGAAAGAGTGCGGCACCGAGGTCTTCTTCATGCCTTGCGCTTTGATCGCCGAGAAGGACGGCTCCTTCACCCAGACCCAGCGCATGCTGCAGTGGCACGACAAGGCGGTCGAGCCGCCGGGCGATGCGAGGAGCGACGCCTGGTTCGTCTTCCACCTGGGGCGCAGGCTCAAGGAGCTCTACGAGGACTCTGAAGAGCCGCGCGACACGCTCATAAGAGCCATGACCTGGGACTACCCGACCGAGGGCGAGCGCGAGGAACCGGACATAGAGAGCATACTCAAGGAGGTCAGCGGCTACAAAGTCGAGGGCGGCGAGCCGGTGGGCGGGTTCTTGGAACTTGCGGCCGACGGTTCGACGGCTTGCGGGGGCTGGATCTACTCGGGCGTCTACGCCGAAGGGGTCAACCAAGCCCGCCGTCGCAAGCCCCACTACGAGCAGGACTTGGTGGCCTCCGAGTGGGGCTGGGTGTGGCCGCTCAACCGCCGCATCCTCTACAATCGGGCTTCGGCGGACTCCGAGGGCAAGCCCTGGAGCGAGCGCAAGAAGTATGTCTGGTGGGACGAGGAAGAAGGGAGGTGGACCGGCCGCGACGTCCCCGACTTCATGCCGACCAAGGCGCCGTCCTATCGTCCGGGCCCCGAGGACAAGGGGATTGACGCGATCCCCGGCGACGGACCGTTCATCATGCAGGGCGACGGTAAGGGCTGGCTCTTCGCCCCCGTGGGCCTTACCGACGGGCCTTTGCCTACCCACTACGAGGCAGTTGAGTCGCCGGTCAAGAACCCGATGTACCACCAGCAGTACGACCCGGCGACCAGGACCTTCGACCGGCCCGACAACCCGTACAACAAGCCCGAGGACCCGAGGTATCCGTACGTGGTCACCACCTACCGGCTCACCGAGCACCACACCAGCGGGGCCATGAGCCGTTGGATCCCCTGGCTCAACGAGCTGCAACCGGAGCTCTTCGCCGAGATAAGCCCCGAGCTGGCCGAGGAGAAGGGCATACAGAACACCGACTGGGTCACCGTCGAGACGAGCCGCGGCAAGATCCACTGCAAGGCGCTAGTAACCGACCGTGTCCCGGTCTACGACTTCGAGGGCAGGAAGCTCCACACTATCGGGCTCCCCTACCACTGGGGTCCCAACGGGCTGGTCAAGGGCGACGTCGTCAACGACCTCGTCCCGGTCTCGCTAGAGCCTAACGTCGCTATCCACGAGGCGAAGGCGTTCACCGCCAACCTCGAGAAGGGGCGCGTGTGAGCGATACGCGCAGCGAGACGCACCACGCCGAGCCGTCCCGCCGCGAGGCGATGCAGCAGGAGCTGATGGATCTCGGGGCGTGGCTCACCGAACATCCCGGGGCTGCCAAAAAGAACCTCAAGCCCGTCCGCGGGAGCGTGGTCCTGGAGCCCGGGGTCTACTACAACACGGGGACGGGGATGGTCGAGCGGATCTACGCCCCCATGCACGTCGCTCTGGGCGCCAGGTGGTTCCGCGTGAAGAATGATCCCGGCGCCCCCATATCGGAGATCCGACGCAGAGTGCTAGAAGGGAAATAACGTGGCGACAGGATTCCTGACCGACACCACGGTCTGCATCGGCTGCAAGGCCTGCGAGGTTGCCTGCAAGCAGTGGAACCAGATCCCCGCCGACGGCTATGAGCTCACCGGCGACTCCTACGACAACACCAAGCAGCTCTCCGGCACCACCTGGCGCCACGTCGCCTTCATCGAGAACCCCAAAAAGAGGCGCCTCACCGGCGACGTGGACCTCGTGGCCCTGGCCGAGGACGTCAGGGAGCAGCTCCCGGGTGGGGCAGAACTCGATGCCCTGGGACGCTGGACGTTCATGAGCGACGTGTGCAAGCACTGCGTCGAGGCCCCCTGCCAGCAGGCTTGTCCGACGGGCGCAATCATCCGCAACGAGTTCGACAACGTCTACATCCAGCCCGACGTCTGCAACGGCTGCGGCTACTGCGTCCCGGCCTGTCCCTACGGGGTCATCACATCTGTCCCCGAGGACGGCCGGGTCTTCAAGTGCACCCTCTGCTACGACCGCCAGCGCGACGGGTTGGAGCCCGCATGCGCCAAGGCCTGCCCGACCAACTCCATCCAGTTCGGCGAGGTCGAGGAACTAGAGAAGAGGGCCGAGGAGCGCGTGGCGGAGCTGCACGCCAAGGGCTACACGCAGGCGTACGTCTACGGCACGCCCGAGGTGGGGGGGACCGGCGGAATCGGGGGCAACCACTCCAAGTTCATCCTTATGGACGAACCGGAGACCTACAACCTGGCGAAGCACCCGTTCATGCCGCAGGCGAAGGTCAAGGGCGCCGTCGTCGCGAGCGCGGTTGCCGCCGGCGTCCTGAGCGCGGCCGTGGCCCTCGCCTTCAGGGATTAGAGAGGGGGAGCAGAGATGGCCGACGTGAGGCAGGAGTCACCGCAGCAGCAGGACGGGAGGGTCGAGACCTCCCATCACCCGGAGACCGACCCGCAGAGGGACGACAAGAACTACTACGGCATCCCGCCGATTAAGAAGGCGCACTGGACTTGGCAGATCCCGATCTACTTCTGGATCGGGGGTTTGACCGCCGGTACACACCTGTTCTCGACGCTCGCCCAGCTCCTGGGCCACGAGGACAAGGCCCTCACGCGGACCAGCCGCTATAGCGTGCTCATCTTCATGCTCCTGAGCCCGGTACTCCTGATCTGGGACCTGGGTAGGCCCGAGCGGTTCTACAACATGCTCCGCATCGTCAAGCTGCGCTCCCCGATGTCCATCCAGAGCTGGGCGCTCTTCATCTTCGGGCAACTGAGCGGCCTGATAGCCGCCAAGCAAGCCGCGGAGGACGGGCTCCTGGGACGCAACTTCCTCTCGCGGCTGCTCATACGCTTCATACCGGCGCGGCTCCTGGCCGTTATCGGTCTGCCGTTCGCCCTGTTCATAGGAGCGAACACCGGGATTTTGATCTCCGCCACCTCGGTCCCGATCTGGGCCCGCAACTGGGTCTTGAACGGGCCGACTTTCCTCTCTTCGGGGATCTCTACGGCCCTCTCGTTCCTCTCGTTCGTGCTGCACGTCGGACGCTGGGGCGAAAAGAGGACCCTGCACGTGCTCCGGCGCGCCGAAAGGGTAGTGATCCTCATAGAGGCGGCGCTTGTCGCGGCCTCTATGTTGCGGATAGGCCGGTGGGGCAAGCCCTTCCGCTCCAAAGAGGTCGCGCCGCTCTACTTCGGCGGCGGCATCCTCGCTGGCATCGTGGCGCCGCTCGCGCTGCTCTCCGGCAAGGAGACGCGCGGCAAGAGCCTTCTCGCCTCGACGCTCGTGCTCCTCGGCGGGCTCGCCTACCGCTTCTCGATCATCCAGGCCGGCAAGAAGAGCGCCGAAGACCCCGAAGCGTACTTCACCTTCGCCAAGAAGGAGAACGCGCCGGAGCCGGGGGACAAGATCTAGGGCGGCCAGCTCCGAAGCGTCCGAAAAACACGGGACCGAGAGAAGCGACCACGAGAAGCGTTAACGAAGCGGTGATCCTGGTGACCGGCGCCACCGACGGGCTCGGCAAGCGGGCCGCGCGTGATCTGGCCTCCACGGGGGCGACGCTGTTGCTGCACGGCCGTAGCGAGGAGCGTGGCGGGACCGCGGTGCGTGAGATCCGCGAGGAGACGGGCAACGACGCTTTGCGCTACTACCTGGCCGACTTCTCCTCCCTTGACGAGGTACGTCGGATGTCCGAGGAAGTAAGTGCCGGCCACGACCGCCTGGACGTGCTGGTCAACAACGCCGGCATCGGGGCGGGCGGGCGCGGCGACACGGAGCGCGACCTTAGCCGGGACGGACACGAGCTACGCTTCGCCGTCAACTACTTGGCGCCTTTCTTGCTGACCCGCCTGCTGCTGCCACTTTTGCGCCGGTCTGTGCCCGCGCGTATCGTCAACGTCGCTTCGGCGGGGCAGAGCCCGATCGACTTCCACGACCCGATGCTCGAACGGGGCTACGACGGGATGCGCGCCTACAGCCAGAGCAAGCTAGCGCAGGTGATGTTCACCTTCGACC
>JALZEL010000184.1 GCA_030862075.1 Actinomycetota bacterium
TGCTGGAAAATCTCCCGGAAGAAGGCGCCGCCATCCTCCTCGCCCACGAGCCCGACTTTGCGGACAAGAGCGCCGCGACCGCCTCCTTCGACCTGCAGCTCTCCGGCCACTCCCACGGCGGACAGACGGGCCTGCCCCTCGTCCGCCGACTGCTCTTGCCGAAGCTTTCGCGCAAGTACCCGAGCGGGCTCTACAAGGTGGACGGGATGCCCCTGTACACTAACCGTGGCCTAGGGGCCCACCCACGGTTCCGCTTCCTCTGTCGGCCCGAGATCACGATCCTCACCCTTCGGTCGCCGGAGAGCTAGTCGCGGTCTTCGTCCTCTGCTAACCGGGCCCCATAGAGGGGGAGCCGAGCATCTCGTCGAGCGTCCGGGTCTACGACCGCCTAGGCTCCCTCTACGATACCGTGATGGGTTCCGCCTTCCGACCGCCTCCGCGACCGGGCCGTCGCCGCGCCCGGGCCCGCTGACCGGCTCCTCGTGGTCGGCGTCGGTAGCGGGCTAGACCTGCCGCGCGATGTGGGGACGGGCGTGGATCTGATATCCATAACAGGATGGCCCACGATGAACCCCTCAAACCACTCGTCTCGGGTGTCGGGAGCTAGCGGGGGCAAGATCCCGGCTCGGTCAGCGCGGTTCTTCGAGAGGCGCAGAAAGCGTCAACGCCGGAAGATTGCCTCAAAACGACCGTGGATCTGCACCGCTCAAAACGGGTACGTCACGACCTCCAAAGCGCCGAGAGCGTACCAGACACCGAAGGCCATGCTCAAGAGTCCCAAAACCGGCGCCACGTACTCGAAGTTCCTCCGGACCGGGCCGCCGGCGATGACAAGGCCGAAGGCGGTCGAGAGGATCGCCATCGAGACGGCGGTCCCGGCGGCGAAGGTCAGGAGCGCACCTACGGCGTCGGCTCGATTGGAGATGGTCGAGAGCAACAACAGCGTCAGACCGCCGGAGCCGCCGATACCATGCACGAGCCCGATACCGTAGGCGCTTACGGGCGTCCGGTGGGAGATGGCGTGGGCGTGTTCGTGGGAGGCGTCTTCTCTGTGCGAGTGGACGTGGCGGTGGTGGGGTCCGTCGCCGTGGCTGTGGACGTGGACGTGGAAGAGGCCGTGCCGCCACTTGAGAAGAAGCCGAACGGCGAGGAGCACGATGATCGCGCCAATCAGTACCTCGGCGACCTGCTGCACCGACTCAGGCAGGTAGCGATTGAAAAGCACCAGCGGCAGGCCCAAAATCACGAGCGTCGTGCCGTGGCCGAGTCCCCAGAAGAAGCCCAACAAACCGGCCTTGCGTGCTTGCTTGCGCTCCTCTTCCGAAGCGATGAGAATCGTCACCGCCGCCAAGTGGTCCGGGTCCGAGGCGTGCCGGAGGCCCAGAAATAAGCTGATTAGCAAGATTACCCCTACCCCCGTTGGTCCTTCCAAAAACCCCTCTAAATAATTGTCTGTTGCGCTCACATGCTTCTCCTACCTCTTACTGCCGGGCACACCCGGGGCATATTCCCCTAGCCGCCACGTGCAGCTCGTGCACCTCGAAGCCTCCCGAGCCGGCGTTCACCGCTTCGAGCAGTTGGCGACCGACCTCCGGCTCGGGGTGCGAGATCCCCCCACAGCTCTCGCACACTAAATGCGGGTGCAAGGCCGGCCGGGCCTCAAAGACCCTTGGCCCCTCGGGCAAGCGGCTGTCCGCCACGAGCCCCGCCGCCCGCAGCGCCTCAAGAGAGCGATAGACGGTCGAAAGCTCCAGGCCTGGCAACGAGTCCCTTACCCGCTCCCACACCTTCTCGGCGGTGAAATGCTCCCCGGACTCGACCAAAACCCGCCAGATATGAGCCCGCTGGGGCGTAACACGCACCCCGCGCTCCTGCAAGGCGTCGATTGGTTCTTCTTCCATCTACCTGCAAAAAGTTAGCAGAAAGCAAATGTTGGCGCAAACACGGCTCCGGCTTACTGGCGGGGCCGGGGAGAGGCTATCCGCTTCCGAGCGCCTCGCGGACCATCTCCCGGTCGTGTTCCCAGGCGAAGTCGAGGTTGTCTAGCTCCTCCGCCGAGACCCACCTTATCCTTGCCACGTCGTCTGTGGGGCTAGGCTTGCCTCTGATGCTCGTCTTGAAGCCTATCGCCAGTACGTATGCGCCGTCCGGTCCGTAGGTGTGCGTTGCCAGGAGTATCGGGGGGCCCACGACCTCCGCCTCTGCTCCGAGCTCCTCCCTCACTTCGCGCACGAGGCCCTCCACCGGATGTTCTCCGACCTCCAGGAAACTGCCCGGCAGGTCGAGACGGCCCTTTTCGGGCTCACGAGCCCGAACCGTGACCAGCGCCTGGCCGTTTCGAACGATGACAGTCCCTACCGCGGGCGCGGAGTTACGGTACCAGGAGCGCCCGCACAGGGGACAACGTGCCCCGCCGCTCGGACGGGGCTCTTCCAGGCGTGTCCCGTCCGCCGGGCAGAACTTGTAGGGCTCCGTGGCGCTGAAGGGGACCTTTTGCGCTGCCTCGGTCAAGAGGCTGGGCCTTGACGAGTCCTTCCCCGTTGTGCACCACCTCGACCCGGTGGCACGTGGCGCTCACCACCCCCCGTTCGTCGCACTACGTAGGCCTACTTTCCCCGCTTTACTTGGCGCGTGCTTGGAACCGACTGTAACTCTAAGGCGAGGAGTTTTCATTAACACATCCTTTTCGTTGAAGGTGTTCTGTAACCTGTGCTACGCTAACCACGCCTATCGTAAGGAAAGGGGAAAACGAGCGAGACCGCTGGTAGGAGGGGATCAAGTTGTGATCCCGATAACTGCGGGTTCGATACTAGATAAGGAAAGCTCGCGGTTGAGCGTTTGGTGGTGAGGAAAGCGCCGTTCGGCGTTCGCCTCTACGGAAAGGGAAGGAGGAGTTAGGTTGCGAAGGATTCAGGTAAGGGTGAACGGTGACACCTACGAGCACGAGGTCGAGCCCCGACTGCTTCTGGTGCACTATCTGCGGGAGGTGCTGAACCTGACGGGAACGATGGTCGGGTGCAACACTTCCAACTGCGGGGCGTGCACGGTCTTGATGGATGGGGAGTCGGTGAAGTCGTGTACCGTCTTCGCGGTGCAGGCCGACGGGCACGAGATCACGACGGTTCAGGGTTTGGCCGAGAACGGGAAGTGGCATCCCATGCAGTCGGCTTTCAACGAGCTGCATGCCTTGCAGTGCGGGTACTGCACGCCGGGCATGATCATGGCCTCTATCAGCCTGCTCAAGGAGAAGCCGAATCCGAGTGAGGAGGAGATCCGAGAGGGGCTGGAGGGAAACTTCTGCCGCTGCACGGGATACGAGAACATCATCAAGGCCGTCCAGCTGGCCGCGCAACACATGGACCAGCCGACAGCGACCTCTTAGAAAAGGAGGGTAGAGAGTGACCGAAGCACCAGAACGCTACGTCGGGGGCGGCGTACCGCGCAAAGAAGACCCAGCCCTCATCACGGGCCAGGGTAGTTACACAGACGACATCAAGCTGCCGGGGATGCTACACGTGGCTATCTTGAGGAGCCCGTTTGCCCACGCCAAGATCACGCACCTCGATGTCTCTGGCGCTTTGGAGCGGCCCGGCGTCGTCGCGGCCTTTACCGGTGAAGACCTGGCTGGCGAGTGGTACAGGAGCCAGCGTTCAAGGAGTGCAAGAGCGGGTGCCACAAGCGCCGGTAACCCTTGGACAGGCTACGGCTTGAGCTTCGACGAGCGTGCCAAGCGGGGAGCCAAAGTCACGTCTATCGAAGATAGGGCGGACGAGGAGGACATTGAGCCGAAGCGCCACTTGTGCGGCTGGCCTCTGCACCAAAGTTCGGAACATGAGGAAATGAAAACGCCGACCCACTGGCTCGTGGCAAGGGACGAGGCCAACTACACGGGCGAGCCAGTGGCCGTGGTTGTGGCGACTGATCGCTACAGGGCTCAAGATGCCTTGGAATTCATAGACGTCGATTACGAACCGATGGACGCCGCGGTGGACGTGGAGGCAGCGCTGGCGGAGAACTCGCCGCTGGTGCATGAGGAGCTCGGTACCAATAAATCCTACGATTGGGTGTGGGAGAATGGGGACATAGAAGACGCGTTCAACAAGGCGGATATTACGCTCAAGGAGCGCTACATCCACCCGCGGCTTATCCCCAACGCCATCGAGCCACGGGCGGCTATCGGCGAGATAGATCCGGCCAGCGGGAGCTTTATCCTGTACTCTGCGACCCAGATCCCGCACGTCCTCAAGCATGACCTCTCGGCAGTAGTCGGGATACCAGAGCAGCGACTACGGGTAGTGGCCCCGGAAGTGGGTGGGGGCTTCGGCTCTAAGCTGAACGTGTATCCTGAGGAAGCCCTCGTCCTGGTCCTCACCCGGAGGCTGGGCCGACCCGTCAAGTGGGTCGAGGACCGGTCGGAGAACTATCATGCTACCATCCACGGCCGGGGCCAGATCCAGGACATCGAGATGGCTGCCACCAGCGAAGGCAAGATCCTGGGTGTGCGAGCGAAGATCCTAGCCGACATGGGAGCCTACTTTCAGATTTCCACGCCTGGAATCCCTCTTCTCGGGCGCCATTTGTATTCGGGGCTCTACACTTGCGACGCATATTTCTTTGAGTGCAGCGGGGTGTTTACGAATAAGACCCCTACTGACGCCTACCGTGGGGCTGGGCGCCCCGAGGCGGCCTATGCCATAGAGCGCACGATGGATTCCCTCGCCCGCGAGGTCGGGCTCGACCCCGCCGAGGTGCGCAGGCGCAACTTCCTCGAACCTTTCGACGAGCCTAAAGCAAACCCGTCCGGCCTATATTACGACTCCGGCAACTACGAGCCGGCGCTTGACGAGGCCATGGAACTCGCCGATTATCGAAGCCTGCGCGAGGAGCAGCGGAGGCGGCGGGAATCCGGTGATGTCAAGCAGCTTGGCATCGGGATCTCCTGCTACACGGAGGCATGCGGCATGGCCCCCTCGCGGGCTCTTGCCGAGATAGATTTTGTCGTCGGTGGTTGGGAGGCGGCCAAGGCGCGGATGCTCCCCACGGGTGTGGTTGAGATTGTTACGGGCACTACACCTCACGGCCAGGGGCATCGCACGAGCTGGTCCCAGATAGCCGCCGATGTCCTCGGAGTCGACGTAGACGACGTCGAGGTTATGTATGGCGATACGGCCCTATCGCCCTTCGGCCGGGACACCTACGGCTCCCGGAGCGTGACGGTCGGCGGCTCGGCAGTGTACCTAGCCTGCCAGAGGGTGTTGGACAAGGCGAAGAAGATAGCCGCCCACATGCTGGAAGCCGCCGAGGATGACATAGAGTTCGAGGGCGGACGCTTCAACGTTGCGGGTTCCCCTGAGCAGTCAGTCACGATGTACGAGGTGGCGAAGGCGGCAAATACGGCACACGATCTGCCGGAGGGCATGGAACCAGGCCTCGATGAGAACTACTTCTTTGACCCGCCCGAGTGGGTGTTCCCGTTCGGCGCACACATCTGTGTGGTGGAGGTCGACACCGAGACGGGCAGGGTAACCATCCTCAAGTATGTGGGTGTCGACGACTGCGGGCACGTCGTCAACCCGGTTATCGTAGATGGGCAGCTCCACGGCGGTATCGCCCAGGGCATCGCAGAAGCCCTCTACGAGGAGGCCCGCTACGACGAGGATGGGACGCTCACAACCGCCTCCATGGCGGACTACATGATCCCCGGGGCGCCGGAGCTCCCCAGCTACGCCTTAGATCGCACGGTCACCCCGTCCCCGACCAACCCCTTGGGCGTCAAGGGCGTAGGCGAGGCCGGGACTATAGGCTCGCCGCCAGCAGTCATTAATGCCGTCGTTGACGCACTGCAACCTTATGGAATAAAGCACATAGATAAGCCAGCTTCGCCGATGCGGGTGTGGAAGGCAATCCAGGACGCCCAAGGCCAGGCCGACGTCCGAGGAGGTGAGGAGTAGTGATCCCGGCACCTTTTGAGTACGAGGTCGCGGAGTCGGCCGACCACGCCATAGAGCTCTTGGGCCAATACGGAGAAGACGCCAGGCCCTTGGCCGGTGGCTACTCCCTCATACCGCTCATGCGGCTCAGGCTGGCCGCGCCCACGGCCCTGATCGACATCGGGCGTCTGGATGACCTGCGCTACGTCCGCGACGAGGGCGACCACCTGGCCATCGGCGCCTTAACCCGGCACCGTGAGATCCTAAACAACGAGCTGGTTAACGAGCACTGCGGCATCCTCGGTTATACCGCCGGACTATTAGGTGACCCCTCAGTCCAGCATCGGGGGACCATCGGTGGCACTTTAGCCCACGGCGACCCTTCAGGCGACATGCCGAGTGTGATGTGCGCCCTCGAAGGGGAGTTGGTGGTCAAAGGTCCCAATGGCGAGCGTACGGTGGGTGCTCTGGACTTTTTCAAGGACTACTTCTTTACGGATCTCGAGCCCCAAGAGGTGGTAACAGAGGTCCGGGTGCCCAAGCTCGGATCGAACACTGGCTGGTCTTACAAGAAGTTTTCCCGCCGGTCGCAAGATTGGGCGATTGTGGGCGTGGCGGCGGTAGTCGAGAAGTCCGACGGCGGCATCAGCTCGGCCCGCATTGGGCTGGCCAGCATGGGCTCGACCCCCATCAGGGCTTCCGCCACCGAACAGGCCCTCTCCGGAGCCAGCGCAGAGCAGGTTGCGGAGGCGGCCGACTCTGCCGAC
Source organism: Actinomycetota bacterium (assembly GCA_030862075.1). Classification (GTDB taxonomy): domain Bacteria; phylum Actinomycetota; class Rubrobacteria; order Rubrobacterales; family Rubrobacteraceae; genus Rubrobacter_F. The sequence continues at coordinate 6,698 of JALZEL010000184.1, forward strand.
GAGGGCACGAGCCCCGCCTCGGATGATGCGGCCTCGGCCGAGTTCCGGCGGCACCTGGCGCCGGTTTGGACCCGACGGGCCGTCGAGGAGGCGTTGAACCGTTGAGCGAAGCGGTTAATGGATATCGGGGGGCTTTGCCCCCCGGCGTCTCGCATTCTCTGGAGCTCTGAGAGAGGCTCCGGGAGTAATGGTTACCTGGCCGACGAAGGGCTCTCTACGGCCATTTTTCTGGCCCTGAAACTCGGCCGTCCACTCTTTCTCGAAGGCGAAACCGGTCTCAGAGCGTCGTGCGCGGAGAGCGGGTTCGGCGCGGCTGCTGGACAGCGAGGAGGCATTACATGAAGGTTGACTGTGAGATAGTTGGGGCGACCATCGTCACCCCGCAGGGGCGCTTCCGGGGCACGATCTCGGTGGACGAAGGCCGGATCGCCGGGCTGCTCGCGGAGCCGTCTGGCAATGCGGCTCATAGTATCGACGCCGAGGGCCTCGTGGCGTTGCCCGGCATGGTCGACCAGCACGTGCACTTCATGGACCCCGGCGACACCGAGCGGGAGGATTTCATTCGGGGATCCAGCGCCGCAGCAATCGGTGGCGTGACCACCGTAGTAGAACATACCCACAGCAACCCGGTGCTAACCTCCGACGACCTAAAAAAGAAACGTGAGTACCTCGCGGACCGGTCAGTCGTCGACTTCGGGCTGACGGCCCACGTCTTCCCGGACACGATAGATGATGTGCCGGCGCTCTGGGAGGACGGAGCGGCGATCTTGAAGGTCTTTACGTGCACGACCCACGGGATACCCGGTCTCCTCTCCGACGACCTGCTGCGTCTCTTTCGCTTACTTTCAGAGATCGGGGCGCGGGCATTGGTTCACTGCGAGGACGAGTTCATCACGGAGGATAACGAGAAGCACCTGAAAGCGGCCCTCCGCGAGGACTACGGCGTAATCCCGGAGTGGCGCTCGGCGGAGGCGGAGCTCGTAGCCGTCAACACGGTCGCCCTACTCGCGAGGCTGACCAGGGCGAACATCACCATCGCGCACGCCAGCCAGCCGAGCGTGGTCGACCTCGTGCATAGGGAGCGCCAGCTTGGCGCCACCCTCTCCATCGAGAGCTGCCCACAATACTTCTACCTCGATGCCGACGATGTCCGGGAGCACGGGCCCACCCGCAAGTTCACTCCGCCCGCCAGAGAAACGCCCGCCGGAGATCTACTGTGGGGGCGCCTGGCCAGGGGGGAGATAGACCTCGTATCCACCGATCACGCCCCCTCCACGCTAGATCAGAAGCTTGGGAGCAACATATGGAATTGCCCCTTCGGGTTGCCCGGCGTGGAGACGACGCTTACGATGCTGCTCGACGCGGTGGCCGGAGGGAGACTCACCTTGGAGAGGCTCGTCAAGACGTACAGCGAAACGCCCGCGCGTCTGCTCGGTCTCTACCCACACAAGGGCGCGATATGTGTGGGATCAGATGCCGATGTCGTGCTCGTCGACACCGAGCAGGAGCACGTTCTGAGCAACGACCGCATCGTGTCCAAGGCGGGGTGGACTCCCTTCGACGGACGCCACGTGAAGGGTCGTCCGGTGATGACGATGCTGCGCGGCCGGATAGTCGCTGAGAACGGGGAGGTAGCAGTCGAGCCCGGAGGCGGGCGTTTTACGACCCGCAGGTGAATATTTAGATATTGAGATATTACGGTGGCAGGAGATCGAAGGTGACAGCGATCCTTAAGCTGCCTACCATGTGTCAAAAGGTGCAAGAATAAGGGAGGTGAAGGTGGCGCAACTGCTCGTCAACTGCCAAGGAGCCGCCGCTAATAGCCTAAAAAGGCGAACCCACGGAGGAAGGGATAGAGCAGGCACTGAGACAGTCCTCGCCGCCTGCTAGTACCTTAAGTAGGGACACCGGGTAGAAGGCTAGTGGCAAGGGGTGGGTCAGGGTGATGGTCTTCGCACTCGCGGTCTTTCTCACGGTGCTGGTTGTGTTCGCCCTGGACTGGGTTCACCGAACGCCGGCGGCCCTGCTCGGGGCCTTACTGCTCATCGTCGCAGGGACCATCGGCCAGGAGGAGGCTGTCGAGGCGGTCAATTGGGAGACGCTTGGGCTCCTGGTGGGGATGATGATCCTGATCGCTATGCTCAAGGCCTCTGGACTCTTCGGCTACCTCGCCATAAAGAGCGCCCAGGCTGCCCGAGGACATCCGGGCCTGACCCTGATCTCCCTCGCCGCCATCACCGCCGTCCTCTCTGCTTTCCTGGACAACGTGACCACCGTGCTCCTAATGTTCCCGATGACCCTGGTGATTGCCCAGATACTCGAGGAAGACCCGTTCCCGTTCCTTATAGTGGAGGTGCTCGCCTCGAACATCGGGGGCACCGCGACCCTCATCGGGGACCCGCCAAACATCATCATCGGGACAGAGGTCAACGAACTGTCCTTCATGGACTTCATCGTCAACCTGGCGCCTCCGGTCGTCGTGATCATGCTCGTGAGCCTGGGCATCGTCTGGCTCGTGCACGCCCGCAAGCTGCGCATCTCGGAGTCG
>JALZEL010000210.1 GCA_030862075.1 Actinomycetota bacterium
TGCACCCGGCGGAGGCCGAGCGGTACATCAAGCGGTACCTGGAGCGCTACCCGAAGGTGACGGAGTTCATCCAGGCGACGCTGGAGGAAGCGGAGGAGCTCGGGTACGCGACGACGCTCTTTGGCCGTAGGCGGTACGTGCCGGAGCTGAGGAACCAGAACAAGAACGTCCGGAAGCTCGGGGAGCGCATCGCGTTCAACGCGCGGGTTCAGGGGACGGCCGCCGACATCATCAAGGTAGCGATGGTGGACCTCGCACCACGGCTGCCCGCCCTCAAGACTGACATGCTAATGCAGGTGCACGACGAGCTCGTCTTCGACGTGGATGCCCAGTACACAGACGAGATCGCAACCCTCGCGGTCGAGAGAATGATCGCGGCCTACGACCTGCGCCCGCCCCTGGAGGTCGAGGTGAAGATCGGGGAGCGGTGGGGGAGGGTGCGTCCCCTTTTGCGGAGCTGAGGGCTTCGTGCGGATTATTCTTGTATAATCTTGCGGACAAGTAAGAGAGAAGGAAAGCAACTAGTACATGACGGACACTACCGAAAACGCTACTACACGCGAACTAACGATGAAGGACTTCTTCAAGGAAGAGAACGGGGAGATCGTCCCCGTAGACGAATCGGTCCTCATCGACTTCAAGGACGGCGATATTGTGGAGGGTGACGTCGTCCGCATAGACATGGACGAGGTCCTTGTAGACATCGGCTACAAGTCGGAGGGGCTCATCCCCGCTAACGAGCTCTCCATCCGCAAAGGCGCGGACCCACACGAGATCGTGGAGCTGGGTCAGCACGTAGAGGCTCTGGTCCTCCAGAAGGAGGACGCGGACGGCAGGCTCATCCTCTCAGCCAAGAGGGCGGCTTTCGAGAAGGCGTGGAACCGGATAGAGGAAGCCCACGCCGAGCAGCACACCGTCGAGGGTCCTGTTATCGAGGTGGTCAAGGGGGGGCTCATCATAGACATCGGCCTGCGTGGGTTTTTGCCGGCGAGCCTCGTGGACATCCGGCGTGTGAGGAACCTCGACTCGTTTCTGGGCCAGCGCCTGGGGTGCAAGGTCATCGAACTCAACAGGAGCCGCAACAACGTGGTCTTGAGTCGCCGGGCGGTCCTCGAGGAGGAGCGCAAGGAGGAGAGGCACCGCATCCTCACCACTCTGCAGGAGGGCGACGTCATCACGGGGACGGTCTCGAATCTGGTGGACTTCGGGGCGTTCGTGGACCTCGAAGGGATAGACGGCCTCATACACATCTCCGAGCTCTCGTGGAACCACGTGGATCATCCGAGTGAGGTCGTCGACGTTGGCGAGGAGGTCCAGGTCAAGGTCCTTGAGGTTGATAGGGACCGGGAGAGGATCTCCTTGGGCCTCAAGCAGACGAGGAAGGACCCCTGGCAGGAGATCGTCGAAAGGGTCAACGTCGGGGAGACGATCCACGGTCGCGTCACGAAGCTGGTCTCCTTCGGGGCCTTTGTTGAGGTCGCCGAGGGCGTGGAGGGCCTCATCCACATCTCCGAGCTGGCCGACCACCACGTCGAGACGCCGGACGAGATCGTGCGCAGCGGCGACGAGGTGAACGCCCGCATCATCGACGTGGATGCCAAGCGTCGCCGCCTCTCGCTCTCCCTGCGCCCGAAGAAGGAGGAGCACGAGGAAGGGGACGACCGCGAGGATCGCCCGCGTCGCGAGGAGCGTTTCCGCCGCGACTACGACGAGCCGCGCGGCTCGCGTGACAGGGATCGTGATCGCGATCGCGATAAAGACCGCGACCGCGGCGACCGGGTCGGCGATGGTCTCCGGAGCGGCGTCTTCGACAAGCTCAGTGACCTGGACCTGGAGAACAGATAGCTGCTAACCCTCCACAAGGGAAGCCCGAACAAGGGCCGGTGACGATAGCCGTCACCGGCCCTTTGGCTTCCGGCAAGAGCACCTTCGTAGAGGTTCTCGGGGGTTTGGGTGCTGAGACCCTTTCCTCCGACGAGGTCGTACACGACCTCCTCGCCGAGGATGAGAAGACCATAGCCGCCGTGGTAGAACGGTACGGAGAACACGTGCGCGGCGAGAGGGGCATAGACCGCGAGTCTCTGGGTCAAGAGGTCTTCGGTGACGCGGAGGCGTTGCGGGATCTCGAGGAGATCCTGCACCCACGGGTGCGCGAGGAGACGGACCGGCGCGCCGCGGCTTCGGATGCGGATCTCTTCGTGACCGAGATACCGCTCCTCTTCGAGGGTGGGGGTAGCGAGCGGTTCGATGTCACCGTCGCCGTGGTGACCCCGGAAGAGCGGCGCAAGGAGTGGGCGGAGAAGCGGGGCGTGGGGGAGGAGCAGCGCCGCGCGATAGAAGCGCGCCAGCTCCCCGGCGCAGAGAAGGCCCGAAGGGCAGACGTGGTGGTGCAAAACGACGGCGATATAGATAGACTCAAAGAGCAGGCGAGGAATTTCATGGATCGGGTGCTCGGTGGGCGGAATCGCGGCGGCGAAGGAGGAGCCGGAGAAGCGTAGCAGGCACGGACGGCCGCCCCGACGCGGCCGCGGAACGATCCTGCTCGTCGTTTTGGCGCTCGTTCTCCTCGCGCTACTTGTACTCCCCCGCCTCGACGACGCCTTCCGGCGGTTCACGCATCCTCTGGAGCACGAAGAGACCATCAGGTCCGCTTCCGTGGAGCACGGGGTCGAGCCGGCCCTTACGGCGGCGGTGATCCGGACGGAGAGCAACTTCGATGAAGAGGTGGAGTCGTCGCAAGGGGCGTACGGGCTGATGCAGATCCGGCCAGAGACGGCCCGCTTCATCTCCGAGCGAAGCGGCATAACCGGGGACTACCGGGGCCCGAGGACGAACATCGGGATGGGCACCTGGTACCTAAATTACCTGCAAAACCGCTACGAGGGCGATGAAAGATTGGTCCTGGCGGCGTACAATTCGGGAGAGGGTCGGGTGGATGCCTGGATCTCGGAAGGGCTTTTCGACGCGGGAGGTGACATCCCCTTTGAGGAGACCCGAGCTTACGTCGAGGAAGTGCTCGAGGCCCGTGACACCTACGCGGAGCTCTACGGGAGGAACTTGGATCGAAGTCCAGAAGAATGACTCCCCAACCCACAAACGCGCGTTAAGCGCCTTGCTGGTTTCGAGGGCGCGAGAGGTCTACTTCGAGCGGGTGAAGAGGGTGCCTACACCGGTTTGCACGGTTATTGGCCCATCAGCAGCGTCAGTGCGTGCTTCTTGCCGAGAACGCCTCCTGAGCAAGCGTTAGCATGTCCGTGGTGTTGCGGTTCATCTGCGCTGCAAACCGCTCTACACGAGCAGGGGCGGGACGCTCGCGATTCGACCAGCGGCTCTGGGTTCCGGGCCTCCGCCTCAGTCTGGTCTCACGGGTTCAGCGGCATGAATGTCATGGTCGACCGTACTTTCTTAGGGTACTCGAAAGCCTTTATCAACGAGTGAGACAGCCACAACGCGTTCGTCGACGACGATAGAGTCGTCGAGGGTTTACCCACCGAAGCGCACACGATCCGGCTTGAGGCCGTGTACCACGCTGATCAAAACAATTGATCTTTACTGCTGCACCACCACTAACGATGGCGACTTCTTCCGCGCGACCATCGTGGAGCAGCCTGACTAGGCCGATGGCCCGTGCTCGTAAGCAACGTGCGCCGAGCAGTAAGGAGGAGCGTCCTTACGCCGACCGGTAGATGCAAGCCCTAAGTCTTTTTGCTGGGGCCTCTTCCGTAAGCGGGCCCGGCTCTTCCTTCCCGTCAACCCTTAGCGGTACTCTCTCCGAGGTCCATAGGGGGCAAGCGCAGAAAAAAGGGCTGGAGCCCCTCTAGGCCCCGGCCCCGGTAGGTGCTCGAAGATTAGCTTACTCCCTCCCGGCCTCCTTCACCATCGCCTCGTAAAGCTCCTCGGGGTCGAAGTGCCTGACGAGGACGCGGGCAGCCGTCCCCACCTCCGCCGGCACCTCCAAGGTCTTCGCCCCGATGCCCTGTCCGCCCGAAACCTTGGAGACGTTCTCGGCCTGCAAACCCCTCCTACCCCGGACAACCTCGAAAGAGACCATCTCGCCCTCCTCGAGAGACTTGAACCCGCCGCCAGCTATGCCCGTGTGGTGCACGAAAAGATCCTCGCTCCCGTCGTCCGGGACGATGAAGCCGTAGCCCTTCTCGTCACTGAACCACTTGACCGTTCCCGTTCCTTCTTGGGCCATCCGTTAGCGCCCGCCTTTCTTTCCTCGGGCCCGCCGCAACAAATAATTCCGCCCCTCCTGACGGGTCGGCGCTTCGGTTACTGCAGACCCTAC
>JALZEL010000211.1 GCA_030862075.1 Actinomycetota bacterium
TCACGATAACCACTAGCATCGTTACCACATGGAAGAGGACGACCACGACCCGGCGCAAGAGCCCCTGGCGCGCCGCGGCGAAGAGCCCGATCCAGAGCAACGCGTAAGCCAGGTTGAAGAACATCGCTGAGCGCATCAGGTCGAAGTTCGGAGAGAGCCCGGGTATCGAGGCTATGTTCGAGGCTTTCAGAGAAAGGTTGTAGACGATAAGGGGGACGAGGAGGCCGAGCAAGTAAACCCAGTCCCGGCGGCTAGGGAGCACACCCGAGAGACTTGAAGCGTCAGATCTGTCTTTCCCCTGCGCCACGGATGGCGAGTTTAACAGAACTTATAGACTGTTTAGACTCATAGAGCGCAATTCAAGGAACCGACCGCGTCGCTGCGGAGGGTGGATCCGGCCCTCAATGCAGGTGGTAACCTTCATCCTTAAGGAGATTCGATGGAAATCGTAGATATCACTCAGGTCGTGAGCTCGAAGACGGTGAAGTGGCCGGACGAAACAGACCCACCATCACAAAAATTCCTCACTCACACTGATCGAGGCGATCCAAACACCGTTAGCGCGTGGAAGATGAGTTCTCATACCGGCACCCACATGGACGCCCAGATGCACTTCATCCCCGACGGAGGGGGGATGGATGATTTGGATCTCTCGCGTAGCGTGGGGTCGTGCCGAGTCGTGGACCTTGGCCACGTTCAAGGGCACATAAGCCGGGCCGACCTGGAAGCAGAGGAGGTCGCGGGGCAGGCCCGCCTGCTCTTCAAGACCCGCAACTCGAACCTGGAGCTCATGCAGCGGGAGGAGTTCGAGGAGGGTTACGTCGCCATCTCCGAGGACGCGGCGGAGTTCCTGGTCGAGATCGGGGTCGAAACCGTCGGGGTGGACTACCTCTCAGTCGAGCCCTTTGAGGACACTGAGTTTCACACCCACCACACCCTGCTCGGAGCGGACGTGGTAATCCTGGAGGGGCTGGTGTTGGCGGATGTGGAACCTGGAGAGTACTTCCTGGTCTGCCTACCCTTGAAGCTCAGGGGCTCCGATGGCTCTCCGGCGCGAGCGATACTTATACGAAATCTTTAAGAACAGAGGCCAACTGGTGAAGGCCGACGGAAAGAAGCGCCGCGCGGTGTACAATGCCCTTGGGGTCACCGTCTGGCCTGCCAAAGCCAAGGGAGATCCGCTCAAGATAATGTTCAGCGCACTAGGAGGCGAAGAGGTTTGCCACGGGGACGCAACGTCAACAAGATGATGCAGCAGGTCCAGAAGATGCAGCAGGAGATGCAGCAGGCGCAAGAAGAGCTGGCCCACGAGACCGTCACGGCTTCGGCCGGCGGCGGGGCGGTAAAGGCAACGATGACGGGCGGTTTGGAGCTCGTCTCCGTCGAGATCGACCCGGAGGTCGTGGACCCCGAGGACGTCGAGATGTTGCAGGACATGGTGCTCGCGGTGGTCAACGAGGCCTTGACGAGCGCTCAGGAGCTGGCCTCGAAGAAGCTCGGCGGCGTCACCGGGGGTCTGGGGGACCTGGGGCTGAACCTCCCGGGGCTGTAAAGGACCTTTGGCGACCTACGCGAGGCCGGTCGAGCGCCTCATAACCGAACTCTCCAAGCTACCCTCCATCGGGCCGAAGAGCGCCCAAAGGATCGCTTTCCACGTCGTGCGGGGGAGACCCGACGACGCGCGTGCCCTGGCGGATGCTCTGCGCGAGGTGAAGGAGCGGATAATGCCGTGCAAACGCTGCTTCAACCTCACCGAGGCCGAGGAGTGCGATATCTGCACCGACCCCAGGCGCGACCAATCGGTCATCTGCGTGGTAGAGGACCCGTACGACATCGGGCCCATAGAGAGAACGGGCGAGTACCGGGGGCTGTACCACGTTTTGGGCGGGGCGCTATCGCCCTTGGATGGCATCGAGCCGGAGGACTTGAGGATAGCGGAGCTCGTCGAGCGGGTAGAGAGGGAGGGGACGAAGGAGATCGTGATCGCGACCAACCCGAACACGACCGGCGAGGCGACGGCGCTCTTTATCGCCCAAGAGCTGAAGGACATGCCGGTGCGGGTGACAGCCCTGGCGAGCGGATTGCCCGTCGGCGGGGACCTAGAGTATGCTGACGAGGTCACTTTAGGTAGGGCCTTCGCCGGGCGGCGTGAGATATAGGGACCTAAAGGAACGACTTAAGAGGTCTGGGGACACCGTCAATTCGCCGCTTGCATCTTTGAGCCGCCGCTCCGTTGACTCTTTGGGAGAAACCGTCGCGACCCTCGCCCCTAGAGACGCGACCCTCGTCGAGCCGCCCGAGTTGACACGCGAGCTCTCTCGGGCCCTTCAGGCGATAGGGGCCAAGCGGCTGTACTCGCACCAGCTCGAGGCGTACGAGAAGGTGCGAAGCGGTGAGAACGTGATCGTCTCCACGGCGACCGCCAGCGGCAAGTCGCTGTGCTACAAGATCCCCGCCTTCGAGAACGCTCTGGAGAACGCGGCGAACCGGGCGCTCTTCCTCTACCCGACGAAGGCGCTTGCCCAGGACCAGTTGCAGAAGATAGAGAGGCTAATGCTGCGCGGCGTCCACCCCGCGACCTACGACCGGGACACGCCGAAAGCCCTGCGCGCGGGGATCAGGAAGAAGGCCAACGTCGTCCTCACGAACCCCGACATGCTGAACGTGGGTCTCCTCCCGACCCACGACTCCCACTGGGCGGACTTCTTCAGGAACCTCAAGATAATCGCCGTGGACGAGGCGCACCTCCTCAGGGGCGTCTTCGGCTCGCACGCCGCGGCGGTCTTGCGTCGCCTGAGGAGGGTGGCTGGGCTACACGGGGCAGATCCGAAGTTCGTCCTGACGA
>JALZEL010000246.1 GCA_030862075.1 Actinomycetota bacterium
ATGTCTGCTCAACCAGCTCTTAGAACGGTCGAGTACTCCATCGACGATTTTCGGGGAATCACGGGGCTAGTTGAGCAGCCTTACATACTTGTGGTCGGAGCAGATTCCCCGTGGCAAACTCTGGATGACCTAGCAAACTCCAATGAAAGGGTCGTGTACGGACACCCCGCGGTAGGAGGGTTCCCCCATATAGCTCAAGCAGCCTTCTTTAGACAAGCGGGCGTCCAGGCGGAGGCCGTTCCTTTCGAGGGCAATGAGCCTGCCCTACAGGCGCTACTTGGCGAGCAGATACAAGCACTCGCAGTTGAGCCGAGCGAAGCGATACCTCAGATAGATGCAGGAGAGATCACACCCCTCGCCGTCACTTCTCCCGAGCGGCTCGACATTCTGCCCGATGTTCCCTCCTTTGAGGAAGCAGGCTATGATCAGGCCACCTTCGTCCAAAGCTGGTCTTTACTGGTCGCCAGTGGTACACCCGATGAGAACGTCGAAGTTCTGCAGAACGCGGTAAGTGAAGCGGTCGAATCGCCAGAGTATCAGAACTTTATCGAGGACAACTACATGGCTCCGAACCTGATAAGCGGAGAAGAAGTGATAGAGAATATGAAGAGCGAACAAGAGAGGATCGCCCAGCTGTACGAGGAGCTCGATATCCAGGCGGCTTGAGAATAGGCCGAGCACCTTCTTGATGGCAAGAGTTTAGGGCATGAGAAGACTAAGCGGCGGTAGGAGGAGATTCAGCTGCTCTATCGTGGGCTTCTTGAGATTCGGTTTAGTCTTTGCGCCCTATATCAGTCAGTACGATGGATGGCTCGTCTGTCCGCAATACAACGCTCTTCCTCGTGGGAGGGTGTTATGTACCGTCTAAGCGGCGTTATTGTTCTCTTATTGGGGATATCGTCGCTGGCTTATTCGTACAGTCTCTCGCTCGGTAGTCTACTAGCCCCCGGCCCAGGCTTTTGGCCATTCCTGTGTAGCGGAGTGATTGTCCTGGGTTCGGTTGCGCTACTGATTACGGAACGCGACAGCAGAGATTACGAGCGCTTCACGGCCAGGACCGGAATGATCGTCATTGGTCTCCTTAGCTTAGTCATTTTCGCCCTGCTATTTATAAGAATCGGGTTCATAATCCCGGGCTTGCTCACGTTTGCTTTCTGGCTTAGGTTCCTGGGCGAGGAGTCGTGGCGCGCAACGCTGATCCTCTCCGTACTCTTCACAGTCGGGTTTTATGTATTGTTCGCATTGGTGTTGAGGGTTCCTTTCCCGGATGAGCTGCTTGTCTCGCTTATGAGGTAAAGATGCTTGCACTGCTTCAGACTCAGTCGATTGTGTCGGGCTTTGAGGTCGTACTCCAACCTATAAACCTTTTCTACGTCTTCGCTGGTGTCCTCATCGGTATGGTGATTGGCGTGCTCCCCGGATTGGGGCCCGCAGCGACGATAGCGTTGCTGCTGCCTACGACGTACGTCATACCTCCGGAGTCGGCGGTAATCATGCTGGCTGGCATCTACTACGGAGCCTACTACGGGGGAACGATAACATCGATCTTGCTGCGACTGCCCGGGGAAGCCGCGACGGTTGTGACGACCTTCGATGGATACCAGATGGCGCAGCAGGGAAGAGCTGGTCCTGCTCTGGGCATAGCTGCTATCGGCTCGTTTATCGGCGGAATCATCTCAGTGGTGGGGCTAATATTCCTCGCCCCTATCCTGGCATCGTTCGCGCTGAGTTTTGGTCCTCCGGAACTCACGGCCTTGGCTGTACTGGGACTATTGCTGGTGACTTACCTGGGGACTACATCGTTCGTGAAGAGCCTCATAGTCGCCGGCTTTGGGCTTCTGCTGGCTACCGTGGGCATAGATCCTATCTCAGGGATGGCACGCTTCACATTTGGATCTACCGACTTACTCAGGGGGTTGGATTTTGTGGCGATTGTCATGGGAGTATTCGGCCTGGGGGAGGTACTGTACAACCTCGATCAGGAGGGACGGATGTCGACGGTCACCTCCCGTATATCCCACGTCTGGCCCACCATGAGAGACTGGGCTCAAGCGAAGGGCGCGATCTTGCGTGGTTCCGTGCTGGGCTTTTTTATAGGTGTACTCCCCGGTGGTGGTGGATTGGTCTCTTCTCTGGCCTCTTATGCCGTGGAAAAACGACTTGCAAGAGAGCCAGAGAGATTCGGTAAGGGCGCCATAGAAGGGGTCGCAGGTCCCGAGACGGCAAACAATGCCGGGTCCACCTCATCCTTTATTCCGTTGCTGACCCTCGGGATACCCCCCAATGTGGTACTGGCCCTAATCATGGGCGCCCTTTTGATTCAGGGCATTATTCCGGGGCCACAACTCATCAACCAGCACCCACAGATTTTCTGGGGAGTGATCGCCTCGATGGTGATCGGCAACCTCGTTCTTTTGGTACTGAATATCCCTCTTGTCGGTGTCTTCGTGCAGCTGTTGCGGGTGCGTATGGGCATTCTGGCCGCCTTAATCGTGGTCGTGACCATGATAGGGGTCTATAGCGTCAACAACAACGTCTCCGACATATGGATCATGTTGGTCTTCGGGGCGCTTGGATACGTGATGCGCAAGACTGGTTTTGAGCCGGGCCCGCTGGCGCTCGCGTTTGTCTTGGGACCGATCCTAGAGCAATCATTCCGACAATCTGTGCTGATCTCAGGCGGAAGTCTGGATATCTTCTTCACCCGACCGATCTCAGGTGCTCTCTTCGGTATCGCACTCCTCATAATCGTATTCTCAATCTTCCAGTTCATTAGAAAAAACTATAGGAGCGTACAGCGTCAAGATTAGCTCACCCCGAATGCGGGTTTCTCAAGGGGTTAAATGGATGCCTCCTCGGTACAGCGTCTAAACCGCCCGTAACGAAGAAGGCTTTGTTTGTGGATCTTGACCTTCACCGCCGAATATAGTACCTGAACGTCTTCAGCCGTTTCCGAGGCAGAAAACCATTAATTCCGGCTCATCTTCCGGTTTTCATCCATTACACTTCGGTTTGAGCATCAATCCGCCCGTCTTTGCAGAAAGTGTCGGTTACTAGCCGCTAGCCAAGCCTCTTAGTAATTGATACTAGACACCTAGGATTTGCTTCTAGTAACATATATTCTGCAGTAAACCTCAGCAACGCCATTAGGGGAAAGGATGGCAAGTGTGAATAAGCCGAGGACTTCTAGGTCTTCGAGAATATGAGCGACGCGCCGTTGATGACCCGACGGTATCCCTATGCCCGATAACGCTAGCCAGCCAAACATACTCTTTATTATGTGCGACCAGCTTAGTGCCCTGGCCACCTCACCTTACGGCAATCGAGACGTACTTACGCCAAACTTGAGCAAACTCAGCCAGCGTGGAGTCGTCTTCGAGCAAAGCTACTGCAACTCCCCGCTGTGCGCCCCCTCACGTGCCTCGATGATGTCAGGGCAGCTCGCGAGCCAGATACCAGTAAATGACAATGCTGAGGAGTTGCCGGCCTCGGTTCCGACTTTCGTTCACCATCTGCGGCGCGGCGGTTACAAAACTAGCCTCTCCGGAAAGATGCATTTCGTCGGGCCCGACCAGCTACACGGCTTCGAGGAGAGGCTGACCACAGATATCTACCCGTCGGACTATCTGTGGACTAAGTACTGGCCTGCCCAGGGCGACCCGCCGCGGCGGGTCGGTCTTCCCGGCGGCGACGAGGAAGTTGGCCGTCACTACGATCTACGGACCAGAGAAATGTCGCAAATGGTCAAAGAGGCAGGTCCGGTCTCGTGGAGCTACCAGCTCGAGTACGACGAGGAGGTTCAGTTTCGTTCCCTCGAGCGGCTGCGCCGTCTTGCTCGTCGGCGAGGCGAATCAGCTAGCCAGCCTTGGTTCCTGTGCGTCTCCTACACACATCCTCACGATCCATACGTTTCAACCCCCGAGTATTGGGATCGGTACGAGGATATCGACTTTGCCATGCCTGAGGATCCTCCTGCCGACTACGAGCCCCATCCCGTCGACGTCTGGGTGAATGCTTCTCATGGGCTGGATCGAGTGAACCCTACACGAGAGGACGTGTACCGCTCGAGACGAGGATACTACGCAATGACCAGCTACATAGACGACAAGGTTGGAGAGCTGGTCAGAGAACTGGAACGATTAGGTCAAGCAGAGAACACCATCGTCATCTTCACCAGCGACCACGGCGACCAGGTAGGGGAACACGGGATGTGGCACAAACGCACCTATCGGGAGTGGTCGAGTCGAGTGCCGCTTCTCTTCGCGGGTCCCGGTATAACCCGAAACGGGCGAGTCGCAGAGAACGTCTCCTTGGTCGATCTCTACCCGACGCTCATCGATCTTGCCGGTATAGAGATGCCGGAAGTAGACTTCGTACAACACCTTGAAGGTCATAGCCTTGCACCCTTCTTGCGAGGAGAACGGCTTGCCGATTGGCCGAACGAGGTTGTCATCGAGAACAACGGTGAAGGCGTCATCAAGCCGGTGCGCGCGCTGGTTAAAGATCGGTACAAGTTCGTCTACGTACATGAGCGTCCTGACCAGCTCTTCGACCTAGCGGAAGATCCCGAGGAGTGGCATAACGTGGTCGATAATCCCTCCTATAAGAAGATCGCCGCGCAGCTTCGGTCGAAGTTGCTGAAGGACTGGGACCCGGCTGAAACGGAACGGAACGTATTGGCCAGCCAGCGCCTCCGCATGTTTCTGAAAGATGCGCTCTACGAGGGCGAATACACCCCATGGGACTACCAACCCATTTCCGATGCCAGCCAGATGTGGGTGCGTCGAACATCGAACCGACAGTGGGATCCGGACCTGGGCACCTAAGCTTGAGTTACGCCACCGTTTGATGGCGCCCGAGCAGTCGCCTCCACGGAAGCACACCTGCCATGTACACAGGGGAGAGCTGATTTGAGTAGACTTGAGTAGTATTCTGCAGTACTTCTCGGGCTCTTTAGCAGAGCAGAGAGGGCTTGAAACCTTCACAGTTGTCTGCAGATTTAGTGTTTAAGTACCTGCGCGTGCCACTATCGCTTGCGAACGCCCCCTCAGTCCAAACTTGGGTTGGTCTGCATGGAGAAGATACCAGAGCGACACAACCAACTCTCTGCAGATGGCGACACTGTATCGGTAGGTTGGCTTCTACGTAACAAAGGCAAAAAGTTGCAAGCTTTGCGAAATCTAGAAAAGAGGTACAGAGCACATGAGATGTTGAGGGAACCAAGCGAGCGTGGGTTTATAGAATAAGGAGGGAAGATGACCTTGGGGAATAACTCCAGTGAGACCAAGATCGATTCTGTGGTAGCTTGCACCGTCAGCGTTCCCTTGTCAGAATCTGTGTCGTTCTCCACTAGGAGAATCACTTCTCGCGACTACACCTTGGTCAAGGTTCTTAGCAACGACGGCATCGAGGGTCTCGGTTTCTGTTACGGTGGCGGCAGCGGTGGCAGCCTCGTAACAGAGGCGGTACGCGGCTTGCTTGCTCCTCTGCTTCTCGGACTAGACCCTTACCAAGTTGAAGGCTTATGGCGCGCGATGTACCAAGAATCTCTGCTGCACGGCCGCGCGGGTTCCGTGATGCGTGCAATCAGTGCTATAGATATCGCACTTTGGGACCGTAACGCGCGCGCCGCGAATTTGCCGCTTTATAAATACCTCGGCTCCTTCCATACCGATGAAGTATCCGCATACGTCAGCGGAGGGTACTACCTCGACGGTAAGACGCCAGACATGTTGGGCGAGGAAGCGGCTCGCTACGTCGATATGGGCTTCGACGCAATCAAAATAAAGGTTGGTCGGCTTGATCCAAATAGCGAAGAGGAACGAATCTCTAGGGTACGCGAGGCTATTGGCCCTGACATCTTGTTGATGCTGGACGCGAACAACACTTGGTCTGATTTGCCGACAGCGCTGCGCTTCATGAAACGTGTGGAACCCTATGATCCCTACTGGATCGAAGAACCCTTCAGCCCCGATGACATAGAGAACCACGCACGCCTCGCAGAACTTACTCCGGTCCCAGTTGCTACTGGAGAGATAGAAGCCGGACGCTGGCGGCATAAAGAGCTGCTGGAAAAAGGTGCTGCAGCGATCTTACAGACCGACGCGGCGGTATGCGGAGGCATCACGGAGTTTCGACGCATCTCGGCTGTTGCCGACGTCTACGGGGTCACTATGTCACCGCACTGGTTCCATGACCTGCACGTACACCTGGTAGCAGCAACACCTAACGCCCGTTTCGTCGAATATTTTCCGGACGATGCGGTGTTAAACTTCCGGCGGCTTATCGACCGCCAACTGGAAGTTCACAAGGGTCGACTGCGTTTGCCGAGCCTACCAGGTCTCGGATTCGGCTTCGACGAAGAAATTGTCGCGGAGCTGTCCCATGATGGCTGGAGATGACCTCTAGATAAAGGTAGACACGAGGAGGAGCGGGGACCGTGAACTTCTTCGTCTCTTCCGGCGGCGGGCAGTATAGGCAGTTGGAAAGGGTGGATGCCAGCTAATTTCGCTAGTGTTCGGAAACCTCCTCATTAAAGCCAAACTCTTACTCTTGGTGTGTTTAGAGGTTCGGCGGGTGCTGGTGAATATCACCTTGGTAGGGCAGCGTTGCCATTAAGTGCCCTGCTGAGCGTAGGAGTTTTCAGGTTGCGTGGTTTCGCCTAACATCCAACCCTCGATCTTGCAGGTTTGCTCATCGTCGGGTTCGCCATGTGCTTTATAGCCCAGTACGACATTGAGCATGCCGAACAGAAGCTGAGAACGTCCGCAGCTTTGGCTGCAGCCCGCGGCTCCTTTATCTATACTCTGGTCAATTCTAATCGCTCTTGGTTGGGATCGGCCCGGCCGTCACCAGTGGCCGCGAACACCCAGAACCGGAAGAGAGTGTTTGCCGAGTAGGAATTTGATGACGGACGGATTATACAAAGGGGACCTTCTGACGCCGGAGGAGCGTGAGACCTTCGAGCAGGACCTGATCTCCTTCTGCGACCGCGAGCTTGACCTCCTCGGAGACATAAGGGGCCTGAACGTCCTCTACGCCGGCGGTGCTTCCCCGCTCTGGATCGAGGGCCTTAGCCAGCGCACCGGCAACACTGGCACCCTCACCGCCCTAGACGCTGACACAGAACGCGTCGAAGCAGCTCAGAAGCTCCTCCGGGAGGCCGACCTCGCCGCCCCGGTCCGGCTCGTCGTTGGGGATGTCTTCCGGTTACCCTTCGCGCCGAGCATGTTCGACCTCGCCTACTCGGCGGGGCTCTTCCACGAGCTAGACGTACGCGTGAGAACCGCTGAAGATGCCCTCGCGAGCCTTGTCTCCGTCGTTCGAACCGGCGGGCGGGTCGCAACGAGCGATTTTGTAGTTTCCGTACCAGCGGTCCAGCTCGAAGACGAGAAGCTTCAGCGCGAGCTGGCGTGGGAGATCTCGGGTGCGGAGTACTATGGCATTGGCTCGTCGGATCGCCTCGTCACACTCCACGAAGCGTTGCTTGCAAAGGTGCGATGGCGGATTTTGCCCCCCCATCCTATGCGGCACCTCGACAAGATCGCCCTCGCCGAAGAAGAGTCCGAGGGGCTTGGGGGCCTCACTGCAAAGTCGAGACGGAGGCTGCGTGAGCACCGCGAAGCGCTACTAGAGCGTATCAAGCACGAGGGATATACCCGCCCGGCCACCCTCTACGTCGAAGGGTTTGTGATCGGCGGTTAGCTGGGGACTGTCTTCCGAGCGGGATCGCGCTGGCCGGCACGAGTATTGTTGCAAAATACCCTGCTTGGCTATTGCGGTTGTCGTTTCTACCGAATATGTTCAGTTTAGTAGCTGGTGGTTCGAGGAGAAAACTTTGCGTCGTCTTCGACCCTTATCCGCTTGGGCAGGTTGGCGACCGTGGTGGCCGGGGTGCTGCTGGTAATCGCGGAGCTCATGTACTTAATAGTGGGCTTCCAACCGTCCGCCGAAAGCTTCACCAGCGCCTCTGGCTTCGTCCAAAACGGCTATTCCTACTCAGCGGCATACTGTTAGCAGGGGGCTGGTAAGCCTCTACGCCGGCCAGCCGGGAGGTGCACTGGGCTCGGTGGCTGTCTTGGTCGTCTTCGTCGGCACCGTGCTGGTGGCGGGCGCGTACTGGGACACGACCGTCACCGTCCCTGTCCTGGCGCGAGAGGTGCCCGAGTTGGTCGAGGCCGGGTCGCCGAGGCTGGTCATGTTCGGCAGCAATCTGTCGTTCGGCCTGTTCTCCCTGGGATGGCTCTTGTTTGGGGAGGCAGTGCGGCGGACCCGTACGTATCCGCGTGGGGCCGCCGTACTGCTCATGGTCGGGTCGGTTCTGGCGTTCTTCCCGTTTCCCTTCACCGCCATCCCTTTCGGCCTGGCGGTGGCTTGGATGGGTTTGAGCTTGTTGTCGGGGAGGGGCACACCGGCCGAGCAACCCGCACGCGTGCAATGAGGGTAGCCCAGGAGACTATCTCTCCAAAACGATCGTCACCGGTCCGTCGTTGACGAGCTCCACTTCCATCATCGTCCCGAAGGAACCGGTCTTTACAGGCTTGGCGCCCGCCGCGCGGAGCTTCTCGCAGAAGTAGTCGAAGAGCGGCTCGGCCTCTCCGGGCTGGGCGGCGTTTATGAAGCTCGGCCGTTTACCTTTGCGGGTGTCGGCGAGGAGGGTGAACTGCGAGACGGCGAGGATCTCGCCCCCGGTTTCCCTAACACCGAGGTTCATCTTCCCCTCGTCGTCGGCGATGACCCTGAGGCCCGCCACCTTCTCGGCGAGCCAGTCGGCCTCGGCTTCCGTATCCTCCTTGGCGACCCCAACGAAGAGCAAGAGGCCGGGACCTACCGAGGAGATCTCTTCACCGCCCACAGAGACGGAAGCGTGCTTCACGCGCTGGAGGACTATTCTCAAGGGACTTCCTAAAGTGGTTGGCGGCCCTGGTAGCCGGCCTGTAGCTCGTGCCAGTAGCCTATCCGCTCCTCGGGCGGGTGCCAGCAGAGGAAGACGACGCGGCCGTTCCTCTCGTGGGGGAAGTCGAGGAGGCCCATATCGAGGTCTTTGAGGATGACGCCGAGCTCGCGGATGTGCTCTATGGCGAGGTAGAGGTTGTACGCCTCTACGCCGTACTCGGAGCCTACCTTGCCGCCACCGTTCGAGACGGAGGCTTTGAGGATGGGCTCCAGGTGTGGGGCCTTCTCGCGCAAGGCGTCGCGGTGCGCGGCGACGTCGCCCAAGAGCTCCTCGAGCTTGGGCAGGAGGGCGTTCGCCTCTTCGACGGTGAAGAGCCTGGGGAAGGAGGGCTCCACGTTCTCCTCAGCGGCCATGTGCCAGCCGGTCGGCGAGGATGCCGGGGAGGCCGGCGGCCCGGATCTTGGCCTGGGCCTCCTCCACGTCGTACTCGACGAGGCGGTAGGTGACCTGAGGTCCATCCGGCGTGTTCTCGGCGAGGACGTAGGAGGCGAAGGTGTCTCCGTCCCGTGGTTGACCGACGGAGCCCGGGTTGACGAGGTAGGGCCCCTCCGACGTCAGGTCGAGCGCTGGGGAGCCGGGAGATGGTCCGTCCGGCGAAGGGGCGACGGCCTTAACGTGCGTGTGCCCGAAGAAGCAGACCCGAACCTCCGGGTACTCCGCCTCAAGCAAGGCGAGGTTCTCTCGTGCCACGGCCCCGTTCAGGATGTACTCGTCTGGATCTCGCACCGAACCGTGCACGAAGAGCGTATCCCCTTCCTGTATCGTGCGGGGTCGCGTGCGCAGGAAATCGGCGTTCTCTTCGTGTAGCTGTTCGCGGGTCCACTCGATGGCCGCCGCGGCGACCGGGTTGAACCAGGCCAGGTCTGTGTCGAGATCTGTCACCGCGAGGTCGTGGTTGCCGGAGATCATCGGCATCCCGGAGGAGCGCACCAGGTCGCAGCACTCGTTCGGGCTCGCCCCGTAGCCTATAACGTCGCCGAGGCAGTAGATGCCTTCGACCTCGTCGGGCACGTCGTCGAGGACGGCCTGAAGGGCCTCGAGGTTGCCGTGGATGTCGGAGATCACCGCGTACATATCGGGTGCGGCGTAGTATAGCAGCCAGGTAACGGGTATCAGCCGTCAGTAGGAACGCGGGACCGAAAGTTTACTGCGCATTACCCCCAGCGAGACGCTTGCCCCAACGAGCAGCACGAGGGTCACCTGGCGAGAAGCTGGCTGCTGAGATCTGATTGAAGGGGTCCGGGCCTTACGGTAACATTACCGGGCGGTTTCTTTTACGCGGGCCTGTAGCTCAGGGGATAGAGCAACGGTTTCCGGGGCCGTGTGTCGCAGGTTCGAATCCTGCCAGGCATTTTTTGTTTCTCCCGGAAATCCTAAGAAAAATTAGAACCCCCTCTTCGGGTCACACTCCCACTACAGCTTCCTCTACAGTAACAAGGAGGAAGAGTTGCCGAAGAAAAGAGGGAACGGAGAGGGTTCTGTCTACCGTCGCAAGGACGGGTTGTGGGTGGGTCAGTACGTGATCAAGACCCCGGATGGCACCAAGACCAAATACATTTACTCGAAGAGCAGGCAAGAGGCTGTGGCCAAGCTGACCAAGGCAATTGCCGATAGGGATTCGGGTTTGGTCTTCGATTCTGGGTCCTTGACCGTGGAGGAGTATCTGATTAGGTGGCTGAATGCCGTTAGGGGAACGGTGAGGGAACGCACCTGGAAGAGAAGCGAAGAGATCGTACGCATTCATCTAGTGCCCTCCCTGGGCAAGACTCGACTCGACAGGATGAACGCACTTCAGCTCCAAAGCCTCTACCGTTCCAAGCTCGATTCCGGTCTCTCCACTAGGACCGTGCGAATGATCCACACTACGCTCCACAAGGCACTTAACCAAGCAATCAGATGGTCATTTATCCCTAGGAACGTCACGGAAGCGGTGAACCCACCAAGGGAGCAGAACACGGAGATAAGGCCCCTCGACGAAACGCAGGTGAAGAGCCTTCTTGAAACTGTACGGGGAGACAAGCTCGAAGCCTTTTACGTTCTAGCTATTACCACCGGGATGCGTTCTGGTGAGCTTCTCGGACTTCGCTGGGAAGATGTGGATCTTGAAGTCGGAACTCTCCAAGTAAGACGTACTGTGTTCAACGGATGGATAGAAGCTCCCAAGACCCTGAAAGGCAAGAGGAGCATCAAGCTGACCCAGACTTCGATAACGGCACTACGCAAGCACCCTAGAGTAAGCAAGTGGATCTTCTGCACCAAGGTTGGTACGCCTATGAGCGTCCACAACCTCCACAACCGCTCTTGGAAGCCCTTGCTGAAGAAAACGGGTCTTCCGCTCGATACGAGATTTCATGATTTGAGGCACACGGCTGCAACCCTGCTCTTAACCAAAGGGGTACACCCCAAAATCGTTCAGGAACTTCTAGGACACTCGTCTATCTCGATCACACTCGACACTTACTCTCACGTCCTCCCGAACATGCAGGAGAAAGCTGTTAAGGCAATGGAGGACATCTTCGAGGGGTAGTAGTAGTTAATTGCCGAAGTGTGCATAGAGAAGAGGAGTTAGAAATAGATAACTTTGAGTACGAGTTTGACAAGATCGTCGTAAATCAGCTTGCAGATCTCGACCCATAGGTATGTGGTGGACATGGAGACTATCAAGGAGATCTTGCTCCTAGAGCAGCAGGGGACCCTGGAAAAGCATAAACAGTCAGCTTACCTGAGAAGATGGAGCAGTAATCTGAAGGCTAGGAAGC
>JALZEL010000250.1 GCA_030862075.1 Actinomycetota bacterium
CTCGATCAGCGTAGGTTTTAGGAGAGAAGATCGAGAACGAAGGCGCCGTTCTTTACCCCATATTCCTCGACCTCGAAGGCAGGCGTTGCGTGATCGTTGGTGGCGGCGAGGTCGCGAACCGGAAGGCGAGGAAACTTTTGCAGGCGAGGGCCGACGTTGTGGTGGTCTCGCCCGACGTGAAGCCGGAGCTCGAAAGCGCGGCCGCCGAGGTGCGCCAGAGACCATACAGGGAGGGCGACCTCGAAGGGGCCTTCCTCGTGTTCGCAGCCACGGACCGGCGGGAAGTGAACGCGGCAGTGGCCAAGGAAGCACGCGAGAGGGGCATCCTCGCAAACGTGGCGGACGAGCCTTCCGGGGGAGACTTCGCTCTGCCTTCCACTCTGAGACGCGGACAGCTGCAGGTCGCGGTCTCGACTGGCGGTGCTTCGCCCACTTTGGCGCGCATGATTCGCCGAGAGCTGGAGGACGCTTTCGGATTCGAGTGGGCGGGCGTCGTGAAGGAGCTCCATAAGTCACGGCGCGATGGACAAAATGCCGAGGAGGAGCTGGGGGAGGTGGTCGAGGAGTGCTTATCGCGGTTGCGGGGATGAGCCACCGCTCGGCGCCCGTGGAGGTGCGGGAGAAGGTCGCCTTCTCGCCGTGCGCGTCCCGCTCTTTCCTGCGGCGGCTCAAGGAGGGCGGTGCGGCGGCCGAGGCCGTCCTCATCTCCACCTGCAACCGCACAGAGCTCTACGCGGTGGTCGAGGACGAGGGCGCCGGAGGGCGGTTGTTCGAGGCTCTGGCAGCCGAGAAGGGCCTCAGTCGCGGCTTCCTGGAGCGGCATTCGTACTGGCTCACCGACGACGAGGCCGTGCGGCACCTGTACCGGGTGGCCTCTTCCCTCGATTCGATGGTTGTGGGGGAGGGTCAGATCCTGGGCCAGGTCCGCGAGGCGTACCGGGCGGCGACCGAAGAGCATTGCACGGGTCCAATCCTGAACCGGCTCTTCCACACTTCACTTAGGATCGGCAAGAAGGTACGTTCGGAGACGGGGCTCGGGGACAACTCCCTTTCGGTGCCCCGCGTGGCGGTGAAGTTGGCCGAGGAGGTCTTCGGGACGCTTGAAGGGCGGAGGGCTCTAGTCCTCGGGGCGGGCGAGATGAGTGAGCTCGTCGTGAAGCACCTCAAGCTCAGCGGGGTTAGGGAGCTCAAGGTGGCCAATCGCACCGCCGGGCGGGCCGCGGCGTTGGCCGAGAGGATGGGAGGCGTCGCGGTGGGCTTCGACGTCCTTCCGGAGGAGCTCCCGAAGGTCGACGTTGTGGTGAGCTCGACAGGGTCTGGGGAGTGGGTCGTGGGGAGCGGGCTCGTCTCGGCAGCCCTCTCACGCAGGGAGGGGCCGCTGTTCTTCATAGACATCGCGGTGCCCAGGGACGTTGACCCCGGGGTGCAGAACCTGGGTAGGGTCTACGTGTACGACGTGGACGACTTGCAGGCGGTCGTGGACCGCAACTCGGACGACCGGACCGCGGCCGCTGCGGCAGGGGAGGCCATGGTGGTGCCCGCCGTTTTGGAGTTCATGAGCTGGCTCTCGACGCTGCACGTCGTACCCTTGATCAGGGAGCTGAGGGACGGCGCCGAGCGCATCCGGCGCCACGAGCTTGCCCGTGCTCTCAAAGGCCTGGACCTCTCCCCCGAAGAGGCCGAGGCAGTCGAGAAGATGAGCCACGCGCTCGTCAACAAGCTGCTCCACGGCCCGATCCAGGAGCTCAAAACCCTCGCCGAGGCGGGCACTCCCCTTGAGAGCGACAAGGTCCGGCGCCACATACTGGCCCTCTCCGGCTCCCTGGAGTTGCGCCGCAAGGACCAAACCGGATCGTCGTGAACCCCACGCGACCCGTGGTCTTAGGGACGCGGGGCTCGAGGCTCGCCCTCACGCAAGCCGAGGTTTGTGCGCAGAGGCTGCGGGCTACGGGACTCGCCGTAGAAGTCCGCGTCGTAAAGACCACCAGCGAGCACCACCCGGACCTGCCGCTCTCCGTGATAGACCAGCGCGACGTCTTCACCCGCCAGCTCGACGAGGCGTTGCTCTCGGCTGAGATAGGTCTCGCGGTGCATTCCCTCAAAGACGTGCCGACGGAGATCCCGGAGGGCATCGTCCTCGCGGCGATCACCGAACGGCATGATCCCTCGGACGCCCTCGTCTCCGATGGAGGTTACGAAGTGGACGACTTACCGGAGGGGGCCGTCGTCGCCACCTCTAGCCTGAGGCGGCGCGCTCAGCTTCTCCACCGTCGCCCGGATCTCCGGATCGTCGAGATCCGGGGCAACGTGGACACGAGGGTACGCAAGATGCGCGGGGGCGAAGCGGACGCCCTGATCCTTGCCCGTGCTGGTTTGATGCGCCTTGGCCTCGACGCGCCGCACTCGGTCGTGCCGCCGGAGATCATGCTACCCGCCGTGGGCCAGGGCTCTCTGGCCGTGGCAACTCTCGAGGACCATCCACTCCGAGGCATCGTCCGCGAGGCGTTAGAACACGAGCCGTCCGCACGAGCGGTCCGCGCCGAGCGGGCGATGCTGAACGCTCTGGAGGGAGGCTGTCGGGTGCCGGTCGGGGCTTTGGGAGCGGTGGAGGGTCCGAAGGTGTGGCTCCGGGGCGTGGTAGCGTCGCCGGACGGGGCGCTCGTTTATCGGGGAGAGGGGGAGGGCGAGAAGCCCGAGGAGGTTGGTAGAAGGCTGGCACGGGAGCTTTTGGAGCGGGGCGCGGCGGTGGTGCTCGGGGAGATCCGGGAGGTGAGGAGTTAAGTTGATCTACCTCGTCGGGAGCGGCCCCGGAGACCCGCGCCTCTTCACCCTCAAGGGCGTGGAGTGCCTGAAGGAGGCGGACGCAGTGGTCTACGACCGGCTCGCGCCCGAAGCGTTGCTCGCTTATGCCCGCCCCGAGGCCGACCTCATCTACGTTGGCAAGAAGCCGGAGAGACCTACGATGCCGCAGGAGGAGATCAACGCGCTCCTCGTGGAGTTGGGCCGGGCCGGTAAAACGGTCGTTCGCCTGAAGGGTGGCGACCCCTACGTCTTCGGTCGCGGCGGCGAGGAGGCGCTGGAGCTGATTCGCGCCGGGCTCACCTTCGAGGTCGTCCCAGGCGTGACGAGCGGCATAGCGGCCCCCGCTTACGCGGGGATCCCCGTGACGCACCGCGGCGTCTCCACGAGCGTCGCCTTCGTCACCGGCCACGAGGACCCGACGAAGGGGCAGACCGACGTGGATTGGAAGAGGCTCGCGAACGGCGCCGAGACGCTAATTCTGTACATGGGGGTGGGGAGGCTCAAGGAGATCTCCTCCGAGTTGATCGCTGGCGGCCGCAACCCCGAGACGCCGGTCGCCTGCGTCCGGTGGGGCACCACGCCCGAGCAGCGGACCGTCACCGGCACTCTAGAGAACATCGCCGAGAGGGTAGCGGAGGCGAACCTGAAACCGCCCGCGATTACGGTCGTCGGCGACGTCGCGGCCTTGCGCACTGAGGGGCTCGGCTGGTTCGAGAGAAAGCCGCTCTTCGGGCGGCGCGTCCTGGTCACGCGGGCACGCGCCCAGGCCGGCGAGCTGTCGCGCGAGCTGGAGGCTTTGGGGGCCGAGGTCTTCGAGTTCCCGACCATCGAGATCCGACCGCCCGAGGATTTCGGTCCCTTGGATGAGGCGATCCGGGACCTCGATTCCTTCGATTGGCTAGTCTTCACCAGCGTGAACGGCGTCGAGTCATTCTTGGAGCGACTGGGATGCCACGACCTGGACCTGCGGGCGATACCTCGGAGGGCGAAGGTGGCGGCGATAGGCCCGGCGACGGCGCAAAGAGTAGAAAAAGCGGGGCTCCGGGTGGAGGTGACGCCCGAGGAGTATAGGGCGGAGGCCCTGATCGGGGTTCTCAAAGACGATTCGATAGAGGGCAAGAAGGTGCTGATCCCACGGGCAAAGGTAGCCCGCGAGATACTGCCAGAGAAGCTCCGCGAAGCCGGTGCCGAGGTCGCGGTCCCTCCCGCCTACGAGTCTGTGCCTTCGAGCGAGGGCAAGGAACGGCTGGAAGGGTTGCTCGAAAACGGCGAGATCGACTGCGTTACCTTTACCGCGAGCTCGACGGTTGAGAACTTCATCCGGGCCTTCGGTGAGAAGGAAGCTGGACAGCTTCTCTTAAGGGCCCGGGTCGCGTGCATCGGCCCGGTCACCGCCGACACCGCCCGCGGTCACGACATCCGGGTAGACGCCGAAGCGACGGAGTACACTATAAAGGGCCTGGTGAGTGCGGTGGCGAACCTCCTCGCCGCCGATATGGTCGAGAAAGGCGGGTAAATCATGGCATTCCCCACGCAAAGGCTCCGCAGGACGCGTCGCACCTCGGGCTTACGGGCCATCGTGCGTGAGACGGAGCTCTCCCCCAAAGATTTCGTCTACCCGATCTTCGTAGCGGCGGGCGAGGACGTCCGTAACCCCATAGCATCCATGCCCGGTATCTTCCAACTCTCCATCAACCACGCCGTCGAAGAGGCAAGGAGGGCACATGATCTGGGTATCCCGGGCGTCTTGCTCTTCGGCATCCCGGAAGAGAAGGACGAGGTGGCGAGTGGAGCCTACGACCCGGAGGGCGTGGTGCAGCTTGCCACCAGGGCGATAAAGGACGCTTTGCCGGGGCTGCTCGTGGTGACGGACGTGTGTTTGTGCGAGTACACGAGCCACGGGCACTGCGGGATCGTGGACAAGGAGCGCGGCGAGGTCTTGAACGACGTCAGCCTCGAACTCTTGGCACGCACCGCCGCTTCCCAGGCCGAGGCCGGAGCGGACGTCGTGGCGCCGTCGGACATGATGGACGGGCGCGTGGCGGCCTTGAGAAGCGAGCTCGACCGCGAAGGGTTCGAGGAAGTGCCGATCATGGCCTACTCCGCGAAATACGCCTCCGCCTTCTACGGCCCGTTCCGCGAGGCCGCCGAGAGCGCCCCGCAGTTCGGCGACAGGCGCGGCTACCAGATGGACCCCGCCAACGCCCGTGAGGCCCTGCGCGAGGTGGCTTTAGACATAGAAGAAGGCGCGGACATCGTCATGGTCAAGCCCGCGCTCCCGTACCTCGACGTCGTGCGGAGGGTGTGTGAGACGACTAACCTTCCCGTCGCCGCCTACAACGTAAGCGGCGAGTACTCAATGCTCAAGGCCGCCGTGGGGAACGGCTGGCTGGATGAGGAGCGGGCGGTCCTTGAGGCGCTCACGGGGATAAAGCGCGCGGGGGCGGAGGTAATCATCAGCTACCATGCGCCGGACGTCGCCCGGTGGCTGGACGGGTAGCGATTGACGACGGCTAGCTTTTGGGGTTTAGACGAAGCAGCCCCGACCGCCCCAACCGATCTGGACGGGCTTGCCCTCCTGAACTATCACGGGTACCGTGCGGTTACCGCCGGTGAGATCTAGCATCCGTTCGTAGGCTTCGCGGTCCCGTTCCACGTCGTACTCCACAAAGTCTATCCCGCGCCACTCCAGATCTTCGCGGGCGGTGGCGCTGTAGGGACAGCCCGCCGTGGTGTAGAGTTCCACCGATTTAGACATACTGCCTCCTTTCGACCCCGACGCACTTCT
>JALZEL010000262.1 GCA_030862075.1 Actinomycetota bacterium
GTGTCAGCGACGCACTTGCGCTGCATCTGCCCCCACTTGCCCCGGTATTCGAATATCATCTCGTCGCCGTTGATGGTTAAGTGTTTCCTTCGGAGGGTTGCGATCCCGTAGGTATTGTTCTTCTTCGTGTAGCGCTCGTCCCCGACCCTGAAGTAGGCTGCGTTTACCAAGCGGGTCATACACGCCAGAACCTTCTCCCGATCCAGGTGCTTGCGCCGCAGGTGCGCACTCGTAGTCTGCCGCATCTTTGGCAGCGCGTCGGCGAAGCGCAGGATGCGCTCGAACTTCTCCCGCTCCTTGCGCTCGCGATACTTGGGGTGGTAGAGGTACTGAATTCGCCCCGCCGAGTCGTAGCCGATGGCTTGGATCTTCGCCGACGGGCTGCGAGCTATGCGCGCATCTTCCCATGCGGGGGGTATCTTAAGAGTCTCGATGCGCTTCAATACCCGCTCCTCGCGCACGGTCTCACCTGTGCCTGGATAGCGGAAGAAGAATCCTTTCTCCTTGCTGCCCAGCCGCCGAATACCTGTTTGGAAGAGTATGTGTTTGCTCATAGTTCAATCCGTGGCTGAAGAGCCGGGGCTTGTAGGCTTCCTCCTGCTATGTAGTAAACCTGTTGCTATCGTACGCTCTGACACCTTCTGAGTAATACCATATGGGTGCTGTCGCCAAACAGCCTACTATGGCGAGC
Organism: Actinomycetota bacterium; assembly: GCA_030862075.1. Lineage (GTDB taxonomy): Bacteria > Actinomycetota > Rubrobacteria > Rubrobacterales > Rubrobacteraceae > Rubrobacter_F. The sequence continues at coordinate 692 of JALZEL010000262.1, forward strand.
GCATAGAAGAGGTGATCGTCGCCGAGCAGGGCGACCTCACCGAGGAAGAGAGAGCGCTCCTCGACATCTTGAAGAAACATTGCCGCGAGCTGGAGAAGGCCGCCTGAAGACGGCGGCCCTTAAGGAAGGGGGTCTACATTGAATGCCCGGACCGTGCTGAAGCTCCTCGGCAACCCGAGGGTGCGCCGCATCGCCATCCGGCTCCTCAAGAGCCCGACGGTTCGCCGCGTCATCGTCAGACAGGTATCGCGTCGGCTCCGGCGCAGGTAGGGCTGACGCCCGGGTCTATCCTTTCTCCGGCCCCGCCGAGTCAGAGGGGTCCAAGGAGTCCGGCCTGCGCTCAAAGGAGCCATTAATAGCCGGGGTCTGTAAGCACTCGCTGCGATAGCTCCCGGTACTCGGGGGAAGCTCTTCACACGCGGCTTCTCCCTCTTCCACGGGCACCGCGACCCCTAGCATGGTCCCGACGTGCCAGGCGTAGCGGATGGCGTGCTCGTGCGCCATGCCCGCCTTCTGCGAGAGCTGCTCGTAGAACTGACATACGGAAGAACTTCTCGCCATCGTCTCCTCCTGTTCGTAGGCGCGCCGCTAGTTCTTCCGGCAAGTGGGCGGCGAGCCGGTCGGCCGCGTCCCCGGAGAGGCGCCGCGCAAAGCCCCCAGGTGAGCCCGGACGACGGCCTCGGTCTCGTCGAGAGACACGGGGCCCGCCCTTTCCCTGAACTCGTCCGTAAACTCCTCGTGGTCCACGCCCGTTCCCTCCCCTCTAGATAAGGTGGGAGTCGCTTCTGTGTCAGAGGGGTTTCTGCGACTCCGTCGCGGCTCGCGTTCTCTCCGCGACGTCGCGTGCCACCTCGAAGGTAGAGTTGGTCTCACGCCAGACCTCGAGCTGGAGATCTGCCTCTGTCGGCTCGTCCAGGATGCGGCCTACCGCCGAGAGATCTTTCTTCGTGAGCGCCTGGAGGTTTTCCAACCACTCGCTCAAGGCCTTCCGCGCAGGGACACTCTCGTGCGAGTCGTGGTCCACGAAGTCGCCGTCCAGGCCGTAGCGTTGGGCGCTCCACTTGTTCTCCTCGATCTCGCGGGTTGGCCGGATGGGTCCTTTTTCGCCCGACTCGTACTCCTCCTTTAGGAATCCGCATAGGGCGGCGGTCAGTGCGACGAAGGCCTCGGTGCGCCAGGGGGCCGTCTGGGCGTCGCAGGCGCGCATCTCGACTGTGCCGAGCTCGGGCTGGGGGCGGATGTCCCACCAGACTTCTCCGAGCTTTTGTATCGCGCCTGAGCGTTCGACGTAGTCTACGTAGTTTACGTAGTCGTCCCAGGAGCTAAGAGGGTCCGGGAGCCCGGCGCGGTGTATGGAGCGGGAGAAGATGAGTATGCGGGAAGATTGCATGTCCGTGATCTCATCCTGCCAGAACGGTGAGTTGACCGAGAGCGCCAGAAAGTGTGGCACGTACTCCCTCAGGCGATTGAACAAGTAGATAACCTTCTCGCGCCCCCGCACGGCGTAGTGTGTGTGCAGGGCGAAGGTGTTATTGCGCTTTATGACCCAGCCGAGTGTTTCTTCGAGTCGCCTGTAGTGGGGCTGGTCTATGATCTCCTGTTCCCGCCAGTTCCCGATGGGGTGGGTCCCGCTCGTACCGAGCACGCGTCCCAAGCGCTTGGATTGCTCGAAGAGGTACCGCCGCCGGGAGATCAGGTCTTTTAGCACCTCGGAGGGCTTCTCGTGAACGCCACTGTTCGACTCGATCTCGCAGTCTATTAGCTCGCCGGTGTAGTGGCCTTCGGGGGCTCCGGCGAGTATCTTCTGGGCACCGCCTGCGAGCTTCATCGAGGCGGGGTCAGCGAGCCAGAGCTCCTCTTCGGTGCCCAAGGTTCCCTCCGGAATGTCCCTCTCGAAGGCGTCTTCGGGGATCAGGGACGGGATCTTAACGTCGGTCAAGTTCTCCTCGCATCCTTATAAAGCTTCTTCGCGGGGTGATTCTACCCGCCCGGTGCGTAGAGTAAGGGTAGAATGTCCGGGGTAGCGGAGGAGCGATGAGGAGGTTTGAATGGCCACGGTCGGAGAGAAGGCGCCGGGTTTCACGCTGCCCAGCGCCAGCTGGGAACCAGGAGGTCTCGCTCGAGGAGGCGCGGCGGGAGTGACCAGTGGTTTTGTTCTTCTACCCCGGCGACTGGTCCCTCGAGAAGGCGCTCTAGTGACCTCTCAAAGTCGCTTCGGATGACGGAGAGATATCTTCACTACGGGCCGCACGTTTCGCCCCCGGAGGTCGCCGCTTCGGCGGCGAGCGCCTTGTTCTTGGGATACAGTGCCCCGATGCCGGGGGCCGACTCCCGCTACTCGGATGGGGCGGTGGCCCACGAGACGCGCCTCCTCGGTGTCCCCGTACTCGCGAACGTCTTCTCCGGGGCCACCCAGTCTCCGGTGGGCGAGACCGTGCTGGCGGCGGTCTTGGACTCCAGGTCCGTCGCCGGGTACGCAGACCTGAGGGCGGCGGGGTATTTGGCGCCGCTGGCGCACGCGGCGCTCCTCGGCGAGCCTCTGGGGAAGGTTCTGGCCGGGCTCTCGCACGGCGACGCCCGCCTCTTCGCCCGGGCGGTCGAGATCGCGGGGCCGAGCTTCGGTGGCGGAGCGCTAGCCGGGGCGCTGAACGTCACCCTGGGAGCGGGGCGGGACGCTACCTTGAGGGACGCGATGCGCTTCGTCGCCGGCCGCGACCCGCTGGCACGCGAGTATGCCAGAAACTTCGAGGTCGTCCGGGAGCTCGCCCGCCCGGCGCTCTTCAACGCCCTCGTCCGGATCGAGGCTGCCAGGCCCGCGCTAGTGCAAGCCTACCTGGAGGTCGTCGCGGAGGTACCGGACCTCGACGCGATGAGCAGGGCCGGTCGCAAGGAGGCGGAGGAAGTCTCGCGCATGGCGCATGGGGCCTTAAAAGCCGGCGGCGTGTTCTCGCGCCGTGGCTTGCAGGCCATCGTGAACCTCGATGGGTTGTTGCGCTCGGATCCGAGGCTCAAACCCTCGGCGACCGAGACCCCGATCGTCGCCGCGGCCTTCTTGCTCGCCCTGGAGCAAGGACCCGAGTTCCTCAACCATCGCGTGCGACCAGCCCCGCAAGGGTGAGTCTCTACCCCGTGAAACCTTTCCGTCGGGCCGTCGGCTTTGTACGATAGAATCCTCTCGTGCGGGCTGGTGAGTCGTCTCGTTTTGGAGGTGTCTGAGTAGGTGAAGGCTCTCATCATCGTGGGGCACGGGTCGCACCTGAACGAGGACTCGAGCCTGCCGGTCTACGAGCACGCGGCGCGCATCCGGGAGACCGGGGAGTTCGACGAGGTAGTCGAATGCTTCTGGAAGGAGGAGCCCTCTATGCGCCACGTCTTCGACACCGTCGAGTCGGAAGAAGTCTACGTAGTGCCGGCGTTCATCTCCGAGGGTTACTTCACCCAGCAGGTGATCCCCAGGGAGCTCGGGCTTGAGGGGCCCGTCACCCGAAAGGGCAGCAAGACCATCCGGTACACGGGACCTTTGGGGACGTACGAAGGGATGGCGGACGTGATCCTGGAGCGGGCGCGGGACTTGCTTGAGGGCAAGGAGATGTCGCCCGGTCCTCGGGCGCTGGTCTTGCTCGGTCACGGTACCGATCTGAACAAGAACTCCGGCGGCGTCATTTATTGGAACGCCGAGCGCATAAGGGAGCGCGAAGCCTACGACGTCGTCGAGGTCGGGTTCCTAGATCAGGCCCCTGAGATAGGCGAGGTCGTCGAGAACGCAACGGCGGAGAACGTGGTCCTGATCCCGGTCTTCATCGCAGAGGGCTGGCACACCCGCGAGACCATCCCCGAAGACCTCGGCCTTGCGGGCGAGGTGACGGTCAGACCGACCGCCGGCAGCGACAACAAGACCATCTTCTACGGTGCGCCGGTGGGCACTCACCCCTCGATGTCGTACCTGATCTCTGCCCGCGCCCGCGAGGCACGCGCCGACGAAACGAGACTCGAGGAGCGCGGGGTTGCGCGCGGCGCCTCCTGACCCGGTAGGCGCCCGGGACGGGACGCAG
>JALZEL010000300.1 GCA_030862075.1 Actinomycetota bacterium
CAAGGGATCGACGATCCAGCGGGCCTCACCTTCGCCCTCAAGCCTTCCGCTCTCTTCGGTCAGTATCTCGTAGGTGGGAAAAGCCTCCTGAAGTATCTCCTTGATCTCCTGCTCCGCCCGCTCGTCCGCCTCGGTGACGAGGTCCACCTCCCCTTTGTACCTGACGTTGTGGTCCCGGCCGAAACCCCTTCGCAGCACCTCGCCTGCTGCCTTGGCCGCCGCAATCGCTACTTCTAGCTCCCTCGTCAAGCTACGAATCCTCCTGTAGGGTCGTATAACGCACATTAGTACTGCTGCAAGACATTATGAGGTCAATGCAGCGCCTTGCAGTGAAGTTGGTCTATATCGCATCGTCGGTGCATGTTCTTCCATGGAACGCAACTCTGCCAGTCAACGTCACCCGGAGAGGAGCGAAAAAGACAGGAGTAGGAGCCGAAACGTAACGCGCAAAAAGCTGCTTACTTGCGGCTCAAACCGGAAAATACCGGACAAGGCCGGAAGTGGCGGGACCCGGACTCGAACCGGGGACACCATGATTTTCAGTCATGTGCTCTACTACGTTAGGGAGTGGGCGCTTATCGAATCTCGACTACGCTGTGTTTCACGGCGAAAATCAGCGCCTGCAGCCTCGAGTGCACCCCGAGCTTGGCTAAGATGCTCGCCACGTGGTTTCGTTCGGTTGGGACGCTGATACTCAGCCGCTCGGCGATTTCCTTGCTGTCGAGGCCCTCGGCAAGCGCCTGTAGCACCTCCTTCTCGCGAGGGGTAAGTTGTGCTATGGCCTGACGTGCCTTCTGCTCTTGCTCCCTTTGTGCCCCGGCAAACCTTAGCAGCTCTACGACCTCGTCCAGGGGCAACAGCATCTCACCCGCCCGCACCCGTCGCACGGCCTCTATCACCTCGTCCATCACGGTCGACTTGTGCACAACTCCTGCAGCCCCTGCCTCGACCGCTCGAGCTATCTCGGCCCGGTCGAGGGTGGCGCTCAGGACAAGAGCTTGTGCGCGTGGGTTGACCGCACGCAGCTCCTTGATTAGGTTTCCGCCATAACCATCCGGCAAGGTTAGGTCCAGGACCGCTACATCCGCCTCAGATGTCCCGTCCTCGAGCATCTTTCTGGCCGCGGCGAGCGAATCTGCCTGCCCCACCACCTCAAACCCTGGCTCCCGCTCGAAGATGGCAGCGGTAGCCTCTCTGAAGGAGGCGTGGTCCTCGACCAGAAAGATGCGGATCGGCTCTTCCGACTCCGTCTCCTTGCTGCCTGTGCGTAGGGCCATCTCGAAGCGCACCTTGGTACCCTTGCCTGGTTCGCTCTCGATCTTCAAGCTTCCCCCGAGAGCACGGGCCCTCTCTCGCATCCCCCTTGTCCCCATCCCGGCGGGCGTCTCCGGGCCGAACCCTCGCCCGTCGTCTTCGACCTCGGCCCACAGATTACCCCCGGAAGCTCCGACGGCTACCGAGATGTGACTCGCCCCCGAGTGGCGCCGCACGTTCGCTAGCGCCTCCTGCACGATGCGCTGAAGCTCCACTTCCGTCCTCGTGCCTAGTGACCGAGGGAGGTTCCCCTCGATGGAAAGCTCTATCTCGCGGTCCGGTAAACTCTGCCGGTTTGACCTTACGAGGGATTCAAGGTTTTCGACGAAGTCCCCGTCCTCGTCTCCTCCCGCCAATGGCAGGTCGAAGATAGCAGCATGCAGACCCGCAATCGAGCGCCGGAGGGCGTTCGCAGCCTCCTCAAGTCCTGCACCTTGTTCGCTACCTTCGGAAAGCTGACGGTGGGCATCGATCTCTCTGAGGGCGTAGATGATGTCCTGCAAAGCTTCGTCGTGCATGTCACGAGCTATCCGGCTGCGCTCGGCCTCCCTGACCTGGATAAGTGTCTCCTCTGCACTCCTCCGCCCGACCGCCGCCGCTAGCGCGTTGGCGACGGCCTGCAGGAAGTTCACGTCGTCTCTACTGAAGGTCCGGGGTTCGGTGGTGTGTACGCCCAGCACCCCGAATGCTCCGCCTTCGCCCGGCACCAAGACGCTCATGCCGCTTACTACCCCATGCTCGTTCAGCAGGGGAGACCCGCTGAACCTGCTCTCCTTACGCAGGTCTTCGACGATAACTGGCTCGTCAGAGAGCAGGGTGTAGCCAGCCTGGGAGTCGAGGCCCGCCCCCACCGTGGCGTTTCCGACTAGCCCTTCCTTCCAGCCCACGCCAGCCGCTAACAGCAGCTCGTTGCCGTCGGGGAGGAGCTCTAGGAGCTCGCAGTACTCGCAGTCCAGGGTCCGGGCAATGAGGCTGACGGCCTCGTTCATCAGGACGGAGAGATTCGTATCCGCCAGCGCCCTCATGCTAATCTCGGCGACGACCGCCTGCTGACGGCTGCGCGCTTCTATCTCCGCTTCCGCTCGCTTGCGCTCGGTTATATCGTGCGCGATGCCTATGACGCCCGCCATTTCCCCCTGACTATCCCGATAGGGCGCCTTGGTCGTGAGGAAGGTACACATTCCTCCCGCCGTAGGCACCTCCTCCTCGAAGGTACGGTTCTCGCCGGCAGCCATGACGAGGTGGTCAAACTCCATGAATCGGCGAGCGACCTCAGGCGGGAGTATTTCAGAGTCAACCTTGCCGAGGATTTCTTTCTTAGGCTTACCTAAGATGCTCGCCCAAGCGGAGTTGATCATTAGGTAGCGGCCCCGTATATCCTTCGCAAAGATGGCGTCGTTTACCCCTTCGATGATGGAACGAAGCAGAGTGTTACTCTCACGCAGCTTCTCCTCCGCCTGCATGCGACCGGTGATGTCCTGAATCACCGCAAGCGTCCGCAAAGGCTGCCCCGCCTCATCACGGATAATCGTCGTGTTCACGCTCACCCACACGTCTTGTCCGTCCTTGCGCACGTAGCGCTTCTCGGCTTCGTACTCGGATGTCTCACCGCGTACGGTCTGCTGGAAGCCCTCGATGTTCTTTTGGCGGTCTTCAGGGTGCGTGATCTGGGTGAAAGTCATGCCGAGCAGTTCCTCTTTAGAGTAACCGGTGATCTCGCACAGTTTCGGGTTGACGCGCAAAAGGCGACCTGTGGCGGGATCGGCCTGGGCCGTCCCGACCCCCGCCAGCTCAAATGTAGCGGGATGTTCCGCGCTCACCTCAGAGGGCCTCCCCACCGGTCGGAAGGCGTGGCTCTAGACAGAGCGTCGGCGGCAGGCACCGTCGGGAGCATGAGTTCAGGGGGATAAGTGGGTGTTTTGAGTTTATTGAGAACCACGTCCGCCAAAACTCTCCTGGGTCATTACAAGCCTTTCGGGGCTTGCGCTCCTGCTTTATCAGCATACCATCACTGGTAGAAGCGTGGTTCATCCTGCCCAGGTATTGTGATCAATTTGGATCAGATAAAGACGGTCCATATGCATCATGACAGGCTCCCTCCCACGAGCGAGCATACCGCTCGATGAGCAAGGCGTAAGGCAACAAGGAGGTAACTCAATAATGATGACTACGAACATCGAGCGAACCGAAGGGCACTACGAAGTCAAGGAGGTGGACTTCGGCAGGGTCTACCGCTGGTGTCCGGGATGTGTCAATATCGAGTGTGAGTGCGGCGAAAGGTTGGCCTTTACCGTCTCCTCCACGGCCATCTGCCCCCGCTGCGGGGTGAACCACGCGGCCACCATCCGAGAAGAGCTAACCGCTGGGCAGCTGCCAGACCAAGCCCTTCATCCCTGGCGCTACGACGCCAGGGATCTTGAAGACGCTGGTTTACCTTGCTGAGTCGCTAGATGATGGAGGTCACTAAGAAAGAGCGTAGACACGTCGCGACGCATGGCGAGGCAAGACTGCCCGCTCAACGCCCGGTGCTCCTATACTACGCAATAGCCCGGCACGGGCAAGACGGCCCAAGGCTGCTTCACGTCCCTTTGGGATTCGGTGAAGAGGCACTGGTGGT